>JAAXIW010000151.1 GCA_012270135.1 Brevundimonas sp.
GTCATCAAGCCCTTCATCCTCGTCTATCTGGCCGTGATGGGCGTGTGGATCCTGGTGCGCAGCCTGAGACACCGGGAGCCGCGCCGGATCCGCGGCTATTGGGGCGCGCCGCTGGGGCTGGTCGGCGGCTTCATGGACGCGATCGGCGGCGGCGGCTGGGGTCCGACGGCGACCACTGCCCTGGTCGGCGCGGGCAAGGACCCGCGGCGGGCCATCGGCACGGTCAACGCCGCCGAGTTCTTCGTCACCGTGGCCATCTCCGCGACCTTCGTCTGGGCGCTGGTGACCGGGCACTGGCAGGAGGCGGGCGCGCTGCGGGACCACGCCTGGGCCGTCGGCGGGCGGATCGTCGGCGGGCTGGTCGCCGCCCCGTTCGCGGGCTGGATCGCCAAGACGGTTCCGATGCCGGTCCTGTCGCGCATGGTGGGCGGGATGATCCTCGTGCTGGCCGCCTGGCAGGGCCTGCAACTGGCCGGGGTCGTCGCCTGAGGCGGACGGCTCAGGCGTCCGGCCGCGTCTGGACGAAGCTGGGCCGCGCCTCCAGAGCCGCCTGCAAGGCCACGAGACGCGGGCGGCCGGTCTGCCAGTCGAAGTCGGGATGGCGGAAGCCGATCCAGGTCACCGCCACGCCGGCGGTGATGGTTCCCACGTTGAGGTCTGAGGCGTCGGGCGCGGCGGCCTCGAGCGCGTCGAGGGCCCGGCCCATGTTGACGGTCCAGCGGTCGATCCACGACGGCGAGCGCTCGGACTCCGGCCGGCGCTTCTCCAGCACCAGTTTGACGCCCATCTCCAGCACGCCGTCGGCGAGGGTCTCGACCCGGCGCACCCGCAGCCGCTCCGGGCCGCTGTCGGGCAGCAGGCGGGGGCCGTCGCCGAGCGCGTCGAGATATTCGCAGATCACCGGGCTGTCGTTCAGCGGCAGGCCGTCCTCCGCGATCAGGGTCGGGACCTGGACCAGCGGATTGGAGTCCAGCAGCTCGGGCGCATTGGCGTAGGGATCGACGCCGATCTCCTCGATGCGATCGGCCAGCCCCTTCTCGCGCGCCACGATCCGGCATTTGCGGGCGTAGGGCGACGGGACGGTGATGTAGAGCTTCATGGTCACTCGGCGGCTTGAAGGGCGGCGGCCCGGGCGGCGTCCAGCTCGGCGGCCTTGGCCTCGACCAGTTCGACGATGTGGTCGATCATGCCCTCATTGGCCAGTTTGTGGGCGGTCTTGCCGTTCAGATAGACCATGCCGGACCCCTTGCCGCCGCCGGTGAAGCCGACGTCGGTGTAGAGCGCCTCGCCCGGGCCGTTGACCACGCAGCCGATGATCGAAAGCGACATCGGCGTGGTCACGTGGGCCAGCTTCTCCTCGAGCACGCCCACCGTCTCGATGACGTTGAAGCCCTGGCGGGCGCACGAGGGGCAGGCGATGATGTTGACGCCCCGGTGGCGCAGGCCGAGCGACTTGAGGATGTCGAAGCCGACCTTGATCTCCTCGACCGGATCGGCGGCGAGGCTGACGCGGATGGTGTCGCCGATGCCGGCCCAGAGCATCGAGCCCATGCCGATCGCGGACTTGATCGTGCCGGTGCGCAGCGGCCCCGCCTCGGTGACGCCGAGATGCAGCGGGCAGTCGATGGCGTCCGCCAGCTGCTGGTAGGCGGCCACGGTCAGGAACGGGTCGGACGCCTTCACCGAGATCTTGAACTCGTGGAAGTCGTTGTCCTGCAGGATGCGGGCGTGGTTGAGGGCGCTTTCGACCATGGCCTCGGGGCAGGGCTCGCCGTATTTCTCGAGCAGGTCGCGTTCGAGGGAGCCGGCGTTGACGCCGATGCGCATCGAGCAGCCGTGATCCCGGGCGGCCTGGATGACGTCGCGGACCCGGTCAGGCGAGCCGATGTTGCCGGGATTGATGCGCAGGCAGGCCGCGCCGGCCTCGGCGGCCTCGATGCCGCGCCGGTAGTGGAAATGGATGTCGGCGACGAGCGGGACCCGGGCCTCGCGGGCGATGGTGCGGAAGGCGGCGGTCGAGTCCTCGTCCGGACAGGAGACGCGGACGATGTCGGCGCCGGCCTCTTCCAGCCGGCGGATCTGGTCGAGGGTCGCCGTCGCGTCCGAGGTCGGGGTGTTGGTCATCGACTGGACGGTGATCGGCGCGCCGCCGCCCACGGGCACGGAGCCGACCATGATCTGGCGGCTCTTGCGGCGCTCGATGTGGCGCCACGGACGGACGTGGGTGTGATCCAGGCTCATGTCGGCTGCAACATAGGCGTCCGATTGCGGCATGGCCACGACGCGGGCGGACGCTTCGGCGGGAATCAGCCCCCGGCGGCGTCGGAGACGGCGTCCTGCACGGCGGTGGACGCCTGGAGCTGCGCCTGCGCCTGGGCCTGGACGGCGGCGGTGCGGGCGGCCTCGGTGCGCGCCGTGATCTCGGCGGCGGCCTGACGGGCCAGGGACTGGGCCCGCTGGTTCAGCTGGCTCAGCGACGTCTGGGCGGCCTCAAGGACCCCGCCGTGCTCGCCGTTCAGATAGACGTCGAAGGCGGCCGGGTCGGAGACGTCGACGGTGGCGGCCACGCCCACGGGCGCGCGCCAGGCGTCGCCGGCGGCCAGCTGGCGGGCGAACAGCACGCGGCCGTCGGCCATGCGGACGACAAGGCTGGCGGCCTTGCGGGCCTGGATCACCACCTGCGAGGCGCTGGCCGAGGCGCCGTAGGTGGCGCCGCGCGGGTTAAAGGCCTTCTGCACCGGCGGCGCGCCCGCGGCGGCGGCGGCGAGGCCTTCCGGCGAGGCGGGGTCGATCCCGGTCAGCTCGGCCTCAAGGCCGGGCGTGATGTAGAGCGCCGGCACCGTCTGGTCCGGCGGGGCCGGGCGCGGCGCGGTCAGGCGCATGAACTGCTCCTGCCCCGGCACGGCGCCGAGGGTCCAGCTTTCGGGGACGGCGGCGATGTCGGACGGCTGGGGCGCGCGCATCAGGCTGACGCGCTGGAAGACGTTCCAGCCGACCACCGCGAGGACGAGGGCCAGGCCGGCCGCGATCAGGCGCGGCGAATAGCGTTTGACCTCTTCGAAGGCGACGCCGACCGGCGGCTGCAACGGCACGGACGGGTCGGGGGCCTCGCGCTTGAACCGCTCGACCGCCAGCTGTTCGTCGAGGCCGAGCGCGCCGGCGTAGGCGCGGACATAACCGATCGAGAAGACGCGGCTGGGCAGCACCGAGAAATCGTTCTGCTCGAGCGCCGTCAGATATCGCGCCGGCACGCGGGTGATGCTCGAGAGCTCGGCCAGGGAGCGGCCGGAATGGGTTCTGGCGATGCGCAGGCCGTCGCCGAGAGTCGCCGCGTCCGTGACGGAAGGCACGACATCCTTCCAGTCAGGGTGATCTCGAAACTCTTCGGGGGCGTTCCCCGTATCCAGCGCCATCCGGCCTGACCCCAAACTCGGCGCGCGCGAGACTTCCTCACGCGCCGTACTCGAACCGGAGCCCTGTATCATATCGGGATGACAGATCGGGTCCGCCCCCGCGAACCACCCGGTTACACCTTGTGGATAACTCATTTGAGTTGACCGATCAACGATTTGTTAGCCGTACCGGCGCGATCGGCCGATCCGTTTCAGATCGTGACGTTCAATTTCCGGGCCAGGGATTCCAGCTCGCCCCGGATCGATCCGGACGACGATCCGAGCAGATTGGCCATGCCGCGCCGGGCGGCCGGCAGATCGGCGGACAGGATCATCCGCTTGACCGGTCCTATGCCGCCCGCGGGAGCCGACAGGCGAGTGTAGCCCAGCGTCAGCAGGGCGAAGGCCTCGAGCGGCCGGCCCGCCAGTTCGCCGCAGACCGAGACCGGGGTGCCCGTGTCGGCGCATTTCTTCTGGATCTCGGCCAGGGCCCTGAGCAGGGGCGGCGAAAGCGGGTCGTACCGGTCCGACACCAGCGGATTGGTCCGATCGGAGGCGAACATGTACTGAAACAGGTCATTGGTGCCGACCGAGACGAAATCGGTGAGCGGCAGAAGGGCGTCGAGGTGCCAGAGCAGCGACGGGCACTCGATCATGGCGCCGACCCGCAGCAGGGCGGGCAGCGCCCGGCCCCGACGCCGCGCCCAGGCGCATTCGACGTCGACCAGCTCGCGGGCGGCCCGGAACTCGTCGACCGTGGCGATCATCGGGAACATGACGCGCAGCTCCCGACCGGCGGCGGCGGTCAGCAGCGCCCGCAGCTGCAGCCTGAGCAGGCCCGGCCGGTCGAGACCGAGGCGGATCGCCCGCCGCCCGAGGGCCGGATTCTCCTCCCGCTCGGTCTCCAGATACGGCAGCACCTTGTCGCCGCCGATGTCGAGGGTGCGGAAGGTCACCGGCCGGTCGCCCGCCGTGTCCAGGACCAGTTTGTAGAGAGCGGTCTGGCTGTCGAGCCGCGGCAGTTCCTCGGACACCATGAACTGGAACTCGGTGCGGAACAGGCCGATCCCCGCGGCGCCGGTGGCGTCGAGGTTCTCCAGATCGACCGCGAGGCCGGCGTTGGTCAGCAGGGTGATCCCGGTCCCGTCGAGGGTGACGGCGTCCACGCCGCGCAGGCGGCTGAACTCGGCCTGGCGTTCGCTGCGCACCTCGATGCGCGACTGCACCGCCGCCAGCATGTCGGGACGCGGGCGCAGATAGGCCTCGCCGGTCTCGCCGTCGACGATCACCAGGTCGCCTTCGGACAGCCGGTCGCGCAGGCCCATCAGCCGCCCGACGCAGGGAATCTGCAGCGCCCGGGCGACGATGGCGGCGTGGCTGGCGGCCGAGCCCTCCTCCAGCAGCAGGCCGCGGATCTTGTGCCGGGGGTATTCAAGCAGGTCGGCTGGGCCGAGGTTGCGGGCCACCAGGATGGCGTCGTCCGGCAGGTCGCGCTCGCCCGGCCGGTCGCCCGCCAGAACGCGCAGCAGCCGGTTGGCCAGATCCTCGAAGTCGTGCAGCCGCTCGCGGATGTAGGGATCGCGGGCGGTGGCGAAGCGGGCGCGGTGTTCGTTGCGGACCCGGTCGACCGCGGCCTCGGCGGTCAGGCCGGTGCGCACCGCCTCCTCCAGCGACCGGTTCCAGCCCCGGTCGTCGGCGAACATACGGTAGGTCTCGAGCACCTCGAAAGACTGGCCGGCCAGCTTGCCGGGGCCGCCCTCCAGCATGGAGTCGATGTTGGCCTTGAGCCCGATCAGGGCCTCGCGCAGGCGGACTTCCTCGACCTGCTGGTTCTCGGCCAGCAGGTTCTCCGGCGGGACCGGCGCCTCGTGCAGAACCACATGGCCGAAGGCGAGCCCCTCGGCGAACCGCTGTCCCTTGAGGTTCTCGGCCCGGTGCGGAGCCACCTCGATGTCGCGCAACTCGTCCTGGGCCAGCAGTTCGCCCGAGGCCACGGTCTCGGCCAGGACCATGGCGATGGTCTGGATGTCCTCGACCTCTTCCTCGTCGTAGCGGCGCTCGGAGCGGTTCTGAACGACCAGCACGCCGATGGCGCGGCCGCCCCGCAGCAGGGGCGCGCCGAGGAAGGCGTGATAGGGATCCTCACCCGTTTCCGGGCGATAGGCGAAACTGGGATGCGACGGGGCGTCCGACAGGCTGATCGGCTCGGCGGTGCGCGCCACCTCGCCGACGAGGCCCTCGCCGGGCCGCAGGCGGGTGTTGTGAACGGCTTCGGGCTTCAGGCCCTGGGTGGCGAACAGCTCCAGCTCGCCCGAAGCGCGGCGCAGATAGATCGAGCAGACCTCGGCCACCATCGACTGGGCGATGATGCGGACGACCTCGTCGAGGCGTTGCTGCGCCGGCGCCGCCCCCGCCATAGCCTCGCGGATCTGGCGAAGGAGGTTTCGCGGCCCCCTCGTCGTCAATCCGCCAATCGGCATGGCCCCTCCAGATAATGCAGCGCGCAGATGGGCGCCGCCGTGCTTCGTTTCTAGACTATTTCCAGCCCGTAAGCCGAATGGAGCGCGCGAACCGCCAGTTCCGCATAGGCGGCGTCTATCAGGACGCTGATCTTGATTTCCGAGGTCGAGATGGCCTGGAATTTCACGCCCTTGTCGGCGAGGGCCCGGAACATGGTCTGGGCCACGCCGGCGTGGCTGCGCATGCCGACCCCGACGACCGAGACCTTGGCCACATCCTCGTCGACGCGGATTTCCTCGAAACCGATCTCGCCCTGCGCCGCGCGCATCAGCTCGGCGGCCCGCTGGGCGTCGCGCCGGCCGGTGGTGAAGGTCAGGTTGACCGCCCCCTCGCTGCGGGCCTGGCTCTGCACGATCATGTCGACGTTGACGTTGGCCTCGGCCAGACGGGTGAACACGTCCGCCGGCGCCTCGACCCGGTCCGACAGGCCCAGCAGGGTGATGCGGGCCTCGTCGCGGCTCATGGTGACGCCGGATACGATGCGTTTCTCCACGATTTCCTCCTCGTCGCAGATCAGGGTGCCGGACTTGGCGGGCAGGACGCCGTTTTCGTCGGGTTCGATGAAGCTGGACAGGACCCGGACCGGAACCCGTTTCGCCATGGCCAGCTCGACCGAGCGGGTCTGCAGCACCTTGGCCCCGAGCGAGGCCATCTCCAGCATCTCCTCATAGGAGACCTTTTCGAGGCGCCGGGCCCGGGATTCGATGCGCGGATCGGTCGTGTAGACGCCGTCGACGTCCGTGTAGATCTCTCAGGTCCACTACAGATAAAAAAAAAAAGCCACGGCCGAGGAATCCGAACCGCCCCGACCCAGGGTGGTGATCCGGCCGTCGCGGGTGACGCCCTGGAACCCCGGCACCACGGCGATCTCGCCCGTGTCCATCGCCGCCCCCAAAACCTCGCCCGGCACGTCCTCGATGCGGGCCCGGCCGTGGGCGTCGTCGGTCAGGATCGGGATCTGCCAACCCATCCAGCTGCGCGCGTTCAGCCCCATGTTGCGCAGGGTCAGCGCCAGCAGGCCCGAGGTCACCTGCTCGCCCGAGGCGACGACGACATCATACTCGTCGTCCGACATCTCGACGCCCTGGCCCGGTCGCCCCGCGCCGTCGGTCCAGGCGACCAGTTCGTTGGTCTTGCCCGCCATGGCCGAGACCACCACCGCCACCGTCTTGCCGGACGCGGCCTCGGCGGCGACGATGCGGGCGGCGCGACGGATGCGCTCGAGGTCGCCCATCGAGGTGCCGCCGAACTTCATCACCAGTCGCGTCGTAGCGGGCCGCGTCATCGTGGCGTATCGCCCCATCTTGCGTGGAGGGCCGCGCGGGTTCATCCCTCGGCCCATGGTCGCTTCTAACGACACGGTATCGGCGCGCAAACCCCAAAGCGGGGCGGAGTCCGGCGAGCGCGCCGCCGGCCCGTCGATCGATCCCGCCGATGTGGCGCGGTTCTCGGCCCAGGCCGCCGAATGGTGGGACGCGCGCGGACCGTTCGCGCCGCTGCACAGGTTCAACCCGGCCCGGCTGGCCTTCGTCCGCGACCGCGCCGCCGAACGGTTCGGTCGTGATCCGAAAATCCGCGCGCCCTTCACCGGCCTGACCCTGCTCGACGTCGGTTGCGGCGGCGGCCTGATCGCCGAGCCGATGCGGCGTCTCGGGTTCGAGGTGACGGCCATCGACGCCTCCAGCGAGAACATCGGCACGGCCCGGGTGCACGCCGGACAACAGGGCCTCGACATCGCCTACCGCGCCGCCACCGTCGAACAGCTCGAGGGCGAAGGCGCGGGGCCGTTCGACGTCGTCCTGACCATGGAGGTGATCGAGCACGTGGCCGATCCGGAGGCCTTCGTCCGCGCCTGCGCCCGACTGGTGAAGCCCGGCGGGATGATGATCGTCGCCACCCTGAACCGCACCCTGAAATCCCTCGCCCTGGGCAAGGTCGCGGCGGAATACGTGCTGCGCTGGGTGCCGGCCGGGACCCACGACTGGAACCAGTTCCTCAAGCCCGATGAAATTCGGCTGATGCTCTCGGAAGAGCCGGTCGCGGTCAGCGGGCCGTACGGCCTCGTCTACAATCCGCTCACCGACCGCTGGAGCGAGAGCGACGACGCCGCGATCAACTACATGATGGTCGCCACGCGGGATTGATCCGCCTTACCGCGAATTCATCCACCTTTCCGTGATGTAACGGGACAGCGAAGCTTGGCGATGGGATGAGGCGGCATCCCCCGAAACGGAGCCCCGTCATGAAACGCCTTCTCATCCTTTCCGCCCTGTCCGCCGCCCTGATGACCTCGGCCTGCGTCACCGTCATCGACGCGGGTCACGACGATCATGTCGGCTGGCACGGCCAGAACGCCGCGCCGTTCGACGGCGCCCGGGCCGACTGCCGCGCCCGCACCGGCCGCAACGAGCGCAGCGACGCCTTCGCCGCCTGCATGGCCGAAAAGGGCTGGACCCGCGGCGAACACTGACCCCCGGCTTCAGGCGGGGCAGCGCGCATTCAGCGGAGCGGAGCGGAAATTCCATTCCATGCTGCGCGCCTGCCCGCCGATCTCGCCCTCGATCCGGGCGTGCAGGGCGTCGCCGTCGCGCTCGTAGATGACCCGGGTCGGGAAGTCGTTCGCTGCATTGGCGAAGACCGCCCGGGTCGGGCCGCTCTCGGTCAGGACGAAGGCCGTCGGCGGCGCGCCGCCCGGCTGGGCGACATAGGCGAAGCCCTGCGGCGTCGGGCCGATGTGCGAGACCTCGAACGAGACGCCCCGCGCCGTCAGCGTCACCGCATGGCCGACACTGAGGCCGCCGCGCGGCTCGCTCCAGGTCTCCGAGACCTCGCGGCCATCCGAGCAATCCAGCCAGTAGCCGGCCATCCACGACATGTCGGGCGGCGGCGCGGCCTGCATCAGCACGGCGGCGAGAACGGCGGCGGTCGTCATGGTCTGTCCCCTCTGTTGACGCCGGACCCTAGTGCGGCGACAGCGGGCCGGGCTTGTAGGTTTGCGACGCGATGGCCCGCGCCAGCTCGACCTGTTCGCGG
>JAAXIW010000232.1 GCA_012270135.1 Brevundimonas sp.
CGCTTGCAGATCCCGCCGTCGTCGACGCTCGGAGCCGCAACCGGGCGGGCGCCGCCGCGGGGTGAGCCCATCCGTATTGACACGACTCGCGTGAGGGGGCCGGTATCGGGCGCGGAGCGGGGCTCCAGCGATACGGCCGTCAGCCGGGGGAAGCGATCGATTCAGGATGGACGGCGAGCCTCCGAAACTGGAGTTCCGCGGACGGTTTCCGCTGGTCCTGCCCGGGGCCGGCCGTGTCCTGCGTGATCCCGAGGCGCACTGGCCGCCCGAGATCCTCGAACGGTCGGCGGTCGAGGCGCGCGCCGCCCGCCGCCGGCTGGTGCTGCTGGCCTCGCCCGAAGCGATCAATGAGGTGCTGCTGAATCAGGACGGGGCGTTTCCCCGGGCCCGCCTGCACGACCGGATGCTGGGCGCCAGCTATGGCGACAACCTGGTGCGCGGCGACCGGGCCGACTGGCGGCGGCAGAGGCGCCGGTTGCTGCAGCCCTTCAACATGCCGGGCGCCGAGCGGCCGGAGAAACGCATCGCCCTGGCCTGCGAACGGATCGTCGACGAATGGGTGCGAATGCCCGAGGACGCCCCGATCGACGTCATACGCGATGCGCGCAGGTTCACCCTCGACAGCCTGTGGCGCAGCTTCTTCTGCGACGAGGCGGCGGCGGGGTCGGTCGAGCCTCTGGTCGAGGCCACGGCTCTGGCCATGGACGCGCACGAGACCGCGCCGCTGACGGATCATCTCGGGGATCTGGGGCCGCTGGCGGAGCTGGCGCTCGAGCGGGAGCGGGCGCGGCTGGCGGCCGAGGGCGCGGCGGCGGGCGACCTGAACACCATGCTGCTGTTCCTGCACGCGGGCCACGACAATGTCGCGGCGGCGCTGGCCTGGACCCTGTGGCTGCTGGCGGAGCATCCGGACTGGCAGGGGCGGGTGCGCGAGGAATGGCGAGGGCAAGCGTCCGGAGGCGGCTTCGACGCCGGCGCCTTCCCCATCGCAGGCGCCGTGATCCACGAGACGCTGCGGCTCTATCCGCCGATCATGCATCTGATCCGGGAGGTGGAGCGCGACATCGAGGTCGGCGGTGAGACCGTGCCCGGCGGCTTCACCACCGTGCTCAGCCTCTACGCCCTGCATCGGAACCGGCAGTGGTGGGAGGCGCCCGACGCCTTCCGGCCGGAGCGTTTCCTTGAGGCCGCGCCCGACATTCGCCGCCGCCTGCTGTGGGCGCCGTTCGGGACGGGGCCGCGTGGCTGTGTCGGCTCGGCCTTCGCCCGCACCGAAATGATCGTGGCCCTGGGAACGATTCTCGACCGGCTGGAGCTGCGGCCCGGACCCGGCGGCGGCATGCGGTGCCGGGTCGACTTCGTGCTGCGGCCCGAGGGACGCGGTGCGGTCGCCGTCCGTCCGGCCGGCCGATGAATTTCCACTCGATCGACTTCCTGCTGTTCCTGCCGGTGGTGGTGGTGCTGTATTTCGCCACGCCGCACCGCTTCCGGTGGATGCTGCTGCTGCTCGCCAGCAACGTCTTCTACGGCAGTTGGCGGATCGAGTTTCTGCCGATCCTGTGGCTGTCCACCGGGATCGACTACGCAGTCGGCCGGATGCTGCCCAAGGTGGCCGACAAGCGCCAACGGCTCGGCCTGCTTCTGGTCAGCCTGTGCGGCAACCTCGGCCTGCTGCTGTTCTTCAAATATTTCGCCCTCGCGGCCAATACGACGCTGAGCCTGTGGCATGGGGGCGAGCCGGGGGCGTTCGAGCCGATCGACATCATCCTGCCGCTGGGGATTTCGTTCTACACGTTCCAGACCCTCGGATACGTGATCGATATCTACCGGGGACGCCGGGCGCCCGAGACCCACGCCGGCTATTTCGCCGTCTACGTCATGTATTTCCCGCAACTGATCGCCGGCCCGATCGAACGGCCGGGAAGGCTGCTGCCGCAGCTGCGCGCGGACCATGCGTTTGATCTCCGCCGCGCCGCGGTCGGCGGCGCGCTGATGCTGGTCGGCTATTTCAAGAAGCTGGTGATCGCCGACCGGCTGGCCCAGACCATCCCGACCATCCTCGCCGCGCCGCAGGACCATTCCCCGCTGACGGTGTTGCTGGCCTCGGTCGGCAGCATCTATCGCTATTATGCCGACATCTCCGGCTATGCCGACATCGCCATCGGCGCCAGCCTGGTCATCGGCATCCGACTGAGCCGGAATTTCGACCGCCCACTCGCCGCCGCCTCGATCAGCGAGTTCTGGCAGCGCTGGCACATCACCGTCACCACCTGGTTCCGTGACTATCTCTACCTGCCGCTCGCCCGGCGGGGGCGCGAATGGTGGCGCAAGCCGGCGGCGACCCTGCTGACCATCATGATTGTGGGTTTCTGGCACGGAGCGGCCTGGACCTGGCTGGCGGCGGGGCTGATCGCGGGGCTGGTGATGATAGGCGAGGGCGCGGTGCGCCGCAGCCGGTCCATCGCGCGGGTCGCCAGTGGCGCGTTCGGGGCGATGGGGCTCGGCGATGTTCAGGTGCGTTTCGTGCAGGACAGCGCCAACCGGGTGGTTCTGTGGCTGTTCCTCATTCTGCTCGGTTCGCTGGTCAACGCCGGCGGCTGGGCGGAGGCCATGGCCGCCTGGTCCCGGATGGCCGAACTGCCGGCGCAGATCGGCGGCCTGGGCGTCGGGCCGGCCGATGTGCTGTTCCTGCCGAAATCGGTCCTGCTCGCCGTCATCGCCCTGGAGCTCTACCAGTGGCTGGACGCGCGGCGGCCGGTGTTCGAACGGCTGTCGGAGCGGGGGCTGCCCACCGCCTGGGCCTTCTACTACGCCTTGGCCGTCGTCATCCTGATGTTCGGGACCTTCGACCGGTCCGGTTTCATCTATTTCGATTTCTGAGGGCCGCGCATGATCAGGCTCGTCCAGTTTTTCGGCCTCGGTTTCCTGCTTCTGATGGTCCTCAACGGGCTGAGCTGGATCATCGACGACACCGGGGAACATCGGCAGATGCGCGAGGCCCTGCCGGCCATCCAGGGCCGCGAGGCCGTCAGCCTCGGCGGGTCGATCGGGGTGGGCCTCCGCTTTCCCGAGATGTGCGTCGACGGAGCCGACTATTTCTGGAACGGCCAGGATCTGTTCGAGGTAGAGGCCGTCGCCGATCTGATCCTCGATGGGCCGGCCCCGCCTCGATACTGGTTCGTCGTCGCGGCGCCGACGGCCCAGTCCTATGACAACGGGGCCCAGGCCAGCGAACGCGGCGGCCGGCGTCGCGAGTTTCACCGGTTGCTGTTTCGCCATGGCCGCTTCGGCATGGTGGGCGGCGACTGGCGGCAGGTGCTGATCACCGCCCTGACGCCGGCGCTGGGCTATGACGCCTGGGCGGGCCGGTTCCAGATGCTTCGTCACCAGATGGGGCTCGCGGAGGCCCCGCCGCCGCCGACGGACCGGGCGGCGCGGGATCGTCTCACGCTCGATCCGGCCCGCGCCGGGCCGGAAGCGGAGGCGTTCACGGACCGGCAGGCGGTGCAACTCCAGCGGATGGCCTATTACGACAGCTCCATCCCGCGTCGGTCCGAAGAGGCGTTGATCAGGATCAATCAGCGGATCGCGGCGACGGGTGGGACCATGATCGTGGTTACGCCTCCGATGACGGAGGCCGTGCGAGAAAGCACAATGCGCGAGATGGGAGATCAAGTGCGCGGCTTCGAGGCGATGCTGGCGCGGCTGGCGGAGGACGGCGTCGTCGTCTCCAACCATTGGCGCGACCCGGCCTTCGCGGAAAGCCATGATCTGTTCGCGGACAACCAGCATTTGAACAGGGCCGGCGCACAGGTCTTTTCGCGTTCACTCGCCGACGAGTTGAGAGATCGGGACATTTTGCCCGCCGCCGCGTGCAGTTACGGCCAAGCTGTTGAAACAGCAGGCTTCCAGACAACCTCTGGACATGAGATACTGGATGATGCGCGCTGAAGTCCCGCGCCGGAGAGAAATGAATGAGTAGCCGGCGGGACCGACTGCTTCGCCTCGGCGCGTTGTTGCAGGCCGCGCCGCATCTGGCCGGTCCGTATGAGGAAGCCAAGCGCGTGGTGCGGGCGTTCCGCAAGCCTGCCTTCTACGAGGTGGCGACGCGCTGCAACCTGTTCTGCGAGGGCTGCTACTATTTCCGCGACGGCTTCAAACCTCCGGCGGAAGAGACGGACGCGGCCGCATGGGAACGGTTCTTCGAGGCGGAGGGCGCGCGGGGCGTGACCATGGCCTATTTCGTCGGCGCGGAGCCGGCGCTGGAGCAGGAACGGCTGTTCGCCGCCAGCCGGCATTTTCCGTACGGGAACATCGGCACCAACGGCACGATCCGCATCGATCCGGCCATCCCGTACAGGATCGGCGTCTCGGTCTGGGGCGTGGAGGAGGAGACCGACGCCAGCCTGCGCGGCGGACGCTCGTTTCACAAGGCGATCCGCAATTACGCGGGCGATCGCCGGGCCATCATTCTCTACACCCTGACCCGGTCGAACCTGGGCGACGCTCGGCGGTTGGCGGAGATTTGCCGCGACAACGACCTGCCGCTGACCTTCAACATGTATTCGCCGACCCAGAGCTACCTGCGCAAGCTGCAGGAGGGGGAGGAGAACGACCGGGCCTTCTTCCGCATATCGAGCGCGGACTCGAACCTGCGCTGGGACGAGGACAGCCTGTCTGAAGTGCGGGCCCTGATGCCCCGGTTGATGGACGAGTTCCCCGGGACCGTCGTCTATTCGCGGGCCTACAACGACTGGGCGACGCAACCGGGACCGCTGTACGATATCGATCCCGAGACGGGGATCGCGCGCGATTGTCATTCCCGGATGGTCGGCCAGATGCGCTACTTCAAGACCGATCTGCAGCCGGGGTCGGAGAAGTGCGGCACGTCCGACGCCGACTGCTCGGAATGCCGCATGTACAGCGGCGGCTGGTCGTCGAAATTCGAACCGCGCGACGAGGATGTTCGGGACGTCGCGGCCCTGACCGACTGGCTGGAGATGATCACGGCCCTGGGTCGGATATTCCTGATCGAGCGCCCGGCGCAGCAGCCGCTGACCGTCGCCGCCTGAGCCTCAGGCGGCGGTGCGGCGGGACTCGAAGGGCGGCGCGGGCAGACGGGCCCATTCGGGATCGTAGACGCCTTTCTCGCGATGGACGTACAGCGACAGCAGCCAGGTCGTCAGCACGTCCCCCAGTCCATCGCGGATGTCCGGACGGGAGCGCATGAGACGGCTGGCCCGCGCGACGATCGCGGCGACCTCGCGATCCTGGCGGCTGACCGAACGGATCATGCGGGCGAAGTGGCGGTTGGCCCTGTCCCGGGACGGCGGGCTGTGCAGTTGTCCGGTCCCGCGCGCCAGCAGCGGATTGGGGCCGAGGGTGCGGGCGACCTGCTGAAAGCGGGTCCAGAAGGCCTCGGGGCTGTAGAGCCGGCTGATCAGCCATTTCGTGCCGGTGTAGAGCTCCTGCTTCGACATCTGGGCCGGGATGATGTTGGTGACCATGTCGGCGCCGGGGAAATGCGCCTGCTCGCCGGTCAGGTCGAGGCGGCCGGCGGCCAGCATCTCGGCGTAGATCGGCGTGGCCATCGGGGCCACCAGCGACGAGATCTTGAACGTCCCCACCGGCAGCTCCATCCCGAAGGCCTGCTGCTGCTCGAATATGCCCAGGGTGTCAGCGTCGAAACCGACCATCAGGGCCGCCTCGACCTTCAGGCCGTGGCTGACCACCTTGCGCACCTGGGCGACCATGTCGGTGTTCAGGTTCTGGCGTTTCTTGCTGGCCTTGAGGCTCTCCTCATTGACCGATTCAACGCCGATGAAGAGGTTGTTGACCCCGGCCTCGGCGCACAGGCGCAGCATGTCGTCGTCGCGGGCCACATCGATGGAGACCTGGGTGGCGAAGGTGACGAAGTCGCGGCCCTCGGTCCCGTTCCAGGCGACGAGGGCTTCCAGCAGGCCGGTGGCGCGCTTGCGGTAGACGGTGAAATTGTCGTCGGCGAGGGCGATGCGGTTGTAGCCGAGGTCATAGAGGCGCTGCACCTCGGCGATGACCTGGTCGTTGGACTTGTGGCGCTGGTTCCGGCCCAGATACTGGATGACGTCGCAGTAGTTGCACTCGAACGGGCAGCCGCGGCTGGTCTGGACCACGCCGACGAGCGCCCGGTCGTTGTCGAACAGGTCCCAGGCGGGCACCGGCGAGCTGATCAGGGCGGGGCGCCCGCCGACGTAGCGGGGCTTCAGCGCGCCGGCCAGCATGTCGGCGTAGAAGCCCTCGGCAATCTCCTCGAACTCGCCAGTCACGGCCACGTCGCAGGCGCCGCTGAACGCCTCCGGGTCGAGGGTGATGTGGGGGCCGCCTATGATTACGGGCGTGCCGCGGGCGCGAAACCCTTCGGCGATCTCGATGGCGCGTCGGGCCTGCGAGACGTTGGCCGTGATGCCGACATAGTCGGCCGGCGCGTCGAAATCGATCGGGTCCAGGGCCTCGTCGTGCAGAACGACCTCGACGCCGGCCGGCGCCATGGCCGCCACCGTCGCGATGGCCACGGGCGCCACGCGCGTCACGGACTCCCGCCCGTCGGCGATGCCCGCGAAGTCCGCGTCCCAGTGCGGGCGCGGGGCGATCAACAGAAAGCGTGGCATCACGGATATCTCTCTCCCGCTTGGGTCGCACGGAGAACAGGGTCGATCAAGCGGTGCGTGAGCGGAGCGTCCGCGCCGGACGCCGGCCGGGGGGTTAGTCTGCCGCCAGCAAGGCCAGCAGGGCGAAACTGGCCAGCCAATGCTCGCCCATATAGTCGCCCGTCACGTGCGGCAGGGCGGCGTCCAGATGGACCTGCGCGGCCTCCAGGGCGATGGCGCGCCGTGGATCGTCCCCCGCCAGCGATGCGGCGATCTCGCGCCAGCACCAGGCCCGGCTGAGGTTGAGGCCGTCGAGATGGGCGATCTTGCCGTCAGACCGGTCGCTGACCGCGGCCGGCTGCAACAGGGTCGCCGGCTCGCGCCGCTCCAACCGGGGCAGGAAGACCTCGAACCACTCGGCAAAGGCGCCGCGCTCCAGCACGCGGCGCATCAGCGCCGCCTCCATCAGAGCGGGGGACAGGAATTCGTCCTGCGACGGCTCCCACGCCTGGCAGTCGCGGTCGGCCGAATGCCAGCGCAGGGCGCGGTCGCGGCACAGGGTGGTCAGGGCGTCGTCGCCCGCGCCTTCGGCATAGTCCAGCGCCAGCCTCAGGGCGAAGGCGGTGTTGTAGTGGGTCCCGACGCGGACCGGGTAGTCGGCCAGCGGCAGGAAGGCCTTGAACCGGTCGGCGAAGGCTTGGGTCAGGGGCCGCAGCGTCTCAGCGCGCCCGTCGTCATGCCGCTCCAGTTCGGCCGCCAGCATCAGCAGCCAGCCCCAGCCGTAGGGCCGCTCGAACCCGCGGCTCCCTGGGCGGGCCAGGTAGTCGGTCTCGGCCGCGACATTTTCCGGTGTGAACAGGTCGCCGGCCAGCGCGCGGATCTGCGCCGCCTCCGGCAGGTCGGGATGGATCCTGAGCACGGTGAACAGGGTCCACCAGCCATGCACGCAGGAATGCCAGTCGAAACTGCCGAAGAAGATCGGATGCAGGGCTCGGGGGCCCTGAACGTCGCCGGGGCCGCCCATGACGTGGTCCAGCTTGTTCGGATATTCGCGCGTGACATGGCTCAGCGCCGTGCGGGCGTAGAGTGCGGCGATCTGCGGCGTCAGGCGAGGGGTCATGCTCAGAACCGGAAGGCCAGCAGGTACATCAGCACGATGTTGGTCACGAGCAGGATGGCGGCGGTCGGCAATTGCACCCGGATGACGCCGTTGAAGGCTGCGTCGCGGTCGGGCAGGTCGAGCAGGGCGGCGGGCACGACGTTGAAATTGGCCGCCATGGGCGTCGTGAGCGTGCCGCAGAAGCCGGCCAGCATGCCGATGGCGCAGACGATCGCCGGGTTGCCGTAAAACTGCAGGACCACGATGGGGAGGCCCACCGCGGCGGTCATTACCGGGAAGGCGGCGAAGGCGTTGCCCATGATGAAGGTGAACAGGGCCATGCCGGCGCAATAGGCCACCACCGCCACCAGCCGGGTGTCGAGCGGGAGGTAGCTGGCGAACAGTTCGCCGATCCGGTCGCCGACGCCGGCGATGACGAAGACGGCGCCGAGCGCCGCCAGCGCCTGCGGCAGGATGCCGGCCCAGCCGACCGAGTCCATCAGTCGCCGGCCTTCCTGCAGGGGGGCGAGGGCAGGCGGCCGCAGCCAGACCATGGCGCCGGCGAGGGCGATGGCGACGGCGAGGCCGAGGGCGATGATGGTCGGTTGTTCGGCGCCGAACAGCGGCGCGCCCAGGATCTCGACCTTCTCCAGCACCAGCACGCCGAGAATGGCCACCGCCGGGATCATCAGGGCGGGGAGGAACAGCCAGCTGCCGCGCCGCTCGGCGCTGACGGCGCGTTCGACCCCGTCGGTGGTGGCCGGATGGCTCTGGCCCAGCAGCCGGAACCCGGCCAGAGAGGCGAGGGCCAGCACCAGCACGCCGTTGCCGAGGTCGCCGAGGTACGATCCGAACAGGAAGCTGACGGCCAGCAGACCCCAGAAGGCGGCCGTGCCGAAGCGCCGGGGGTGGTCGCGGTCCAGCACCGTCAGGCTGGAGAAGGCGGTGAAGGTCAGGCCGGCGAAGATATAGACCCAGTCGAGCGTGATCACCGGCCCGCCTCCCGCGCGATGGCGCGGTCCAGCCGCATCAGCCGGAAGCCGTGGATGATCAGGGCGGCGATGGCGGTGGGAATGGCCCAGACGGCCAGCTGCCAGGGCTCGAGCACGATGCCGTTGGCCTCAAGGAAGCCCTTGATCAGCAGGATCGAGGCGATGGCGAAGAAGATGTCCTCGCCGAAGAAAAGGGCGATGTTGTCGACCGCCGCCGAA
>JAAXIW010000313.1 GCA_012270135.1 Brevundimonas sp.
GTGTAGAGCTGTTCGACAAAGCCGAGGCGGAATCCGGTCTGGGCCGTCACGAAGGCGCGCAGGGCCAGCTCGAAGGTGCGATCGCGCGCCGGGTCGAAGGGACCGAACGGCAGGGCCAGGGCGCCGTCGTCGCCGGAGGTGGTCAGGACGCAGGCCTGCCGGTCGCGGAGCGCGATGACCACGGCCGAGAGGCCGATGCGCACGCCCTGTTCCGCCGGCCCCGCCATGGCTATTCCGTGTGCCAGGCGTCGGCGGCGGGGACGAGGCCCACGGCCTCGGCCAGCACCCGGTAGCGTTCGAGATAGCGCTGCTGGGCGACCGGTGCGGGCAGGGGCTCTATGACCAGGTCGTAGCCCGCCGGCGGTTTGCCGAAGAAGCCGAGCGCCTCGGTGCGGGTGAAGCCCGCCAGCTGGGTCGCCTCGTAGAAGGCGCAGGCCTTGTCGGCCTCCTTGATCAGCTTCTTGATCTCCAGCGGCGTCTTGGGGGGCAGGCCGAAGCGGATATGGATGGCGTGCTCGAGCCGCGCCTCGAAATCCTTGTAGCTGACGCCGAGGGCCGCCTTGAACGGCGAGATCATGTCGCCGATCACATATTCGGAGGCGTCGTGAAGCAGGGCCGCCAGCCGCCATTTCGGCTCGAGGCCGGGCCGGATATGGGCCGCTATCTCCTCGACCACGCAGCTGTGCTGGGCCACCGAGAAGGCGTGCTCCCCCACGGTCTGGCCGTTCCAGCGGGCCACGCGCGCGAGGCCGTGGGCGATGTCCTCGACCTCAATGTCGAACGGCGACGGGTCGAGCAGGTCCAGCCGGCGGCCGGACAGCATGCGCTGCCAGGCGCGAGGGGCTTTCTTCGAAGACGATCGGGCGGTGACGGCCAAGGCTCTATCCTGCAGCTGGCAGGTCAGGTGACGCATCCCGGCGCCGCGATCAAGCCTGGGGGCCGTTATTCACCGATGTTGAGAGTCACGAGGTCCTTGGCGTCTTCGAACACCCGGCCGCGATCCCGGTCGCGCGCCCGCACGGTGGCCACCACGATGGGGCCTCCGGCGGGCCCACGGGCCTCGTAGCCGACCAGCCGCCAACCCGCGTCGGACGGCCGGTTGTCGGTCAGTATCCAATTCGCCCGGGTCGCGCCGCTCCCCGTGCTGGTGCGGATCTCGGCGGCGTCCTGGTTGGCCTGGACGCTGACGCTGTCGCCGCCCTCGGCGCCCTCGATGTTGACGCGGCCCTCGCCGTCGCTGGCGTCGATATGAAAGCCGCCGATACGCACGCTGGCGTCGTCGCCTTTCGATTCGATGCGCAGGCCGGGCAGTCGCACCGTCGCGTTGTCGCCCTCGGCCTGGATATCGACCCCGGGCGCGCGCACCGAGGCGCGGTCGCCCGTCCGGGGGTCGGCGGCGGCGGCGGCGCTCTCGGCGGAGGCGGCCCTGAGTTGGGCGACCGCCTGGGGCATGGCCGCGGACAGCCGGTCCTCGAAGGCCTTCAACGCCTCGGCGGGCGTGGCTCCGTCCAGCTTGACCAGATGCAGGCTGACCTCCGCCCCGCGTGGTCCGGCATAGGTGCAAACGGCGCCGCCATTGATGGCGGTTCCCTTGCGGGTCAGGGACCCCATGGTCTGGGGGCACTGCAGGGTCTCGACGACCTTCAGGGCGCCCTTGGCGTCGGGCTTCTCCGTATGGGTCGAGGAGATGCGCACGGAATCGCCGTCGCAGGCCGCGGTCAGCGACGCGAGGAAGAGGGCGGGAACCAGAAGAAGACGCGTGGGCATGGTGTCGGTCCTTGTCGCCTTCATCCTGCGCTCAGGCCTTCGGGAATCCAGTGAAATCGCGGTAATCGGAATGACGAAACCTGTCCGTTCGTGTGTTCAGACGCCCGGCCGGGCGCCCTCGCGGCGGTTCAGGAACGCCAGACGCTCGAACAGGTGGACGTCCTGCTCGTTCTTGAGCAGCGCGCCGTGCAACGGTGGGATCAGCCTGTTTGGCGAGGTCTCGCGCAGGGTCGCCGGATCGACGTCGTCGACCATCAGCAGCTTCAGCCAGTCGAGCAGTTCCGAGGTCGAGGGCTTCTTCTTCAGGCCCGGCGTGTCGCGGATTTCGTAGAAGGTCTTCAACGCCTCGGCTGCCAGCCGCGGCTTGATTCCGGGGAAGTGGACCTCGACGATGGCCTTCATCGTCTCGTCGTCCGGGAAGCGGATGTAGTGGAAGAAGCACCGGCGCAGGAAGGCGTCCGGCAATTCCTTCTCGTTGTTCGAGGTGATGACCACGATCGGCCGCACCGCGGCGCGTATGGTCTCGCCCGTCTCCTGGACGAAGAACTCCATCCGGTCGAGTTCCTGCAGCAGGTCGTTGGGGAACTCGATGTCCGCCTTGTCGATCTCGTCGATCAGCAAGACGGGCCGGGTCGGGGCGGTGAAGGCCTCCCACAGCTTGCCGGGCTTCAGATAGTTGCGCACGTCATGGACGCGGGCCTCGCCCAGCTGGCTGTCGCGCAGTCGCGAGACCGCGTCGTATTCGTACAGGCCGTTATGGGCCTTGGTCGTCGACTTGACGTGCCAGGTGATCAGCGGCGCGTTCAGGGCGCGGGCGACCTCATAGGCCAGCACCGTCTTGCCGGTACCCGGCTCGCCCTTGATCAGCAGCGGCCGCTCCAGCGCGACGGCGGCGTTGACGGCGATCTTCAGGTCGTCGGTGGCGATATAGTCCGAGGTGCCCTCGAACCGGTCGCTCTGGCGAGTCATGGACGGCTCCGGTGATGTCTGGACAGGGGTAGCGAAGCCGTCCGGGGTTAACAACGATCATGTGGGCCCGGCGTAACGCGGCGAACCCGGAAAGGATCGGCCGCCATCGCCGACCGGGCGGACATTTCTGCCGGGCGTCGCCGAAACCGCATGGAAAATCATCAAGCCAGGCAAAGGGTTGGCGCTCCGGCGTCCGGCCCGATCCTTGCGTGGCCGTGCGCGAACCAGAACCGGTTCCGCGGCCAGAAGGCCGTTCACCACCTCCAGAATGGAAGGACAGCCGATGGTTATGTCGGTCAACACCAACGTGGGCGCGATGATCGCGCTCCAGAACCTGAACGCGACCAACGCCCAGCTGGCGACGACGCAGAGCCGGATCAACACCGGAAAGTCTGTGGCCAACGCCAAGGACAACGGGGCCATCTGGGCTATCGCCCAAGGCCAACGAGCCGAAATCGGGGCGCTGAATGCGGTGAAACAGTCTCTCGATCGTGGCGTCGCCGCGGTCGATGTGGCGCTTGCGGCGGGCGAGACGGTCTCCGACCTCTTGCTGCAGATGAAGGAGAAGGCACTGGCGGCGACCGACGCGTCGCTCACGACCTCGGCCCGTTCGGCCCTCAATGAGGACTTCAAGGCTCTGCGCGACCAGATCGCCTCGGTAACCACTAACGCCGAATTCAACGGGATCAACCTGTTGGAGACCGGCGCCACCGGCTTCCAGGCTCTGGCCAATGCGCAGGGTACGTCCACGCTGACGGTCGGTGCGGAAGTCATGGCCTTGGGCAGCACGACGGTATCCGTCGCCACCACGCAGTCGATCGAAACCCTGACCAAGGCGACGGCTTCGCTTACGGCCGTCAGCAATTCCATCGACGCCGTCTCCGGCGCGCTCGCGCGTCTGGGAACCAAGTCGACGGCGCTCTCGACCCACATCACGTTCGTACGCACGCTGTCGGACGCGCTGGAGTCGGGGGTGGGCAACCTGGTCGACGCCGATCTGGCGAAGGAAAGCGCCAAGCTCCAGGCCCTGCAGACGAAGCAGCAGCTCGGGGTTCAGGCGTTGGGCATCGCCAACCAGACTCCGCAGCTCGTCCTGTCGCTGTTCCGCAGCTGATTGTTTCCGGTTCTCGCAGGCGCCGGAGGGGTCACCCTCCGGCGTCTCGTGCGTCTCAGGCCAGGCCGGTCATCTCATAGACGGCCATGAAGGCCCGGCTGACCAACTCCCAGGCCACCCAGATGAAGATTCCGACGCCGGCCACGCCGAGCCAACCGATCAGCACGACCAGCCCGTCGCGCTGCATCAGGCCGAAGCCGAAAGTCGAGATGATCAGGGCCGGTACGAGATTTCCGCCCCAGATCGGCAGAATCAGAATGAAGGCGAGAAGCGCCGTGGCGATGCCGATCAGGATTTCCGACAACTCGCTGGTCATGATGTGCAGTCGGGGGCGCGACAGGCGCTCTACCTTGCGGACGCGCGGCAGAACCTTCTCGACCCCCTCGCGATAGGCCTTGCGCTCGATCCAGCGTTTCATGGCCCAGCGCGGCAGCCACAGCTGATCGGCGCGGGTGGCCAACTGCAACCCCATCAGCAGCAGGGGCGCCCCGAGGATCGTCGTCGTGCCGGGAATGATGCCGATGGCGATGTTCATCAGCCCGAAGAACAGCATCAGGGCGCCGAAGCCGCGCTCGCCGAACGCGTCGACCAGCTCGCCGAGGTACAGTTTCGGGTCGGCCTTGGTCCCGATGTCCTCCAGCACCTGCGAGAACGGCCGTGTATCGCTCTGATAGTCGTAGTCGGGCATGAGGCGCTGCAGGGACTCGCGAACGGGGTTTTCCCGGTCTAGGCGTGACCGTGACGGCGCGCCACTTAACAAACGTCAATCGTTCGACGCGGCCGGCCGGCTTAGCCGCCGGACTTGTGCTCCGGCTTGTCCTTGCGGCTGGTGCTCGCCATCTTCTCGAGCTCCTTCTCGCTCATCGACATCATCGACTTCGAGGCGCCCTTCAGATCGGACTTCGGCGTGTCGCCGCGCTTGGCGGACAGGGCGGCTCCGGCGGCCTTCTGCTGGGCGGCGGACTTGGCGGGCATGGCGGTGTCTCCTTTCGACGAAGCAACCGGGGGCGCGCCGCCAGGTTCCCGCCTCAGCCCCCCAACAGCTCGCGCCCGATCAGGAACCGCCGGATTTCGTTGGTCCCGGCGCCGATGTCGTAGAGCTTGGCGTCGCGGACCAGCCGCTCGACCGGCCACTCCCTGGTGTAGCCGGCCCCGCCCAGCGCCTGGACGGCCTCCAGCGACACCTTCACCGCGTTCTCCGAGGCCAGCAGGATCGCGCCGGCCGCGTCATAGCGGGTGGTCTTGCCGGCGTCGCAGGCCTTCGCCACCGCATAGACGTAGGCCCGGGCCGAGTTCAGGGCCACATACATGTCGGCGACCTTGGCCTGCATCAGCTGGAACGAGCCGATGGCCTTGCCGAACTGCTTGCGCTCGCGGACGTAGGGCAGGACCACGTCCAGCGCGGCCTGCATGATGCCGAGCGGACCGGCCGACAGCACGGCGCGCTCATAGTCGAGGCCGCTCATCAGCACGCCGGCGCCGCCGCCCACCGGACCCATGACGTTCTCTTCCGGAACCTCGCAGTCCTCGAACACCAGTTCGGCCGTGTCGGAGCCGCGCATACCCATCTTGTCCAGCTTCTTCGAAACGCTGAACCCCTTCATGCCGCGCTCGATCAGGAAGGCGGTGACGCCGCCGTTGCCCTCGCCCGTGCGGGCGTAGACGACCAGGGTGTCGGCCGACGGCGCGTTGGTGATCCAGAATTTCGTGCCGTTCAGGACGTAGCGGTCGCCGACCTTCCTCGCCTGGGTCCGCATCGACATGACGTCCGAGCCCGACCCGGCCTCCGACATGGCGAGAGAGCCGACGTGATCGCCCGAGATCAGCTTCGGCAGATATTTCCGCTTCTGCTCTTCCGTGCCCCAGCGCCGGATCTGGTTGACGCACAGGTTGGAGTGGGCCCCATAGCTGAGGCCGATCGAAGCCGAGGCGCGCGACACCTCCTCCATGGCCACCACGTGCTCGAGATAGCCGAGGCCGAGCCCGCCGTACTCTTCCTCGACGGTGATGCCATGCAGGCCCAGTTCGCCCATCTCGGGCCACAGCTCGCGCCGGAACTGGTTTTTCTCGTCGATTTCGGCGGCCAGCGGGGCGAGTCGGTCCGTCGCCCAGCGGGCGGTGGTCTCGCGGATCATGTCGGCGTTCTCGCCGAGGCCGAATTCCATCGATTGGGGGGCGTTGGGAATGCTCATGGCGGCGGCGTAGCACTGCGCCGCGCGACTGGCAAAGTCAGTCCCGGCGACCCCACTGCACGAACAGATTCCACGAGGAAACGCCGACGCAGATAACGCCGATCAGCGCCAGCACCCAGCCGATCACCGTATAGTCGTTCAGCGACGAGGCATCGACCATCGCCTTGCGGAAGGCGGCGGCTGCGGCGGCGCAGGCCGCCAGCCCGGTCAGGCCCATGATCACCCAGGCGCCGGTCACACTCCAGTCGAATCGGCGCGGCGCGGCCGGCTCGACCTCGTGGCGGAGCACCGACAGGGCAGGCTCTTCGTCGAACAGCACGGTTTCTCCGTCCGGCGAGGTCGGATCGGCCCGCTGCCCGGGATCCCATACGGGGCGGGCGGTCTCGCCGAAGTCCGCCTCGGTGGCGGGCGTCAGCACCAGCGGCTCATCCATCGGCGGGAAGGGCGAGGCGCCCGGCGCGGGCGGGACCAGAGGGAGCACGGGCTCGGAAGGCGCGGGTTCCAGTGCGGATTCAGCCGCGGGCTCCGGCGAGCTCGGCGGCTCCGCCGTTGCGGGAACGACGGGGGGCGCAGGCTCAGGCTGAGGCTCGGGCTGGGACCTGGCTTCCGGCTCCGGCGTCGGGGCGTCCACCGACGGGAACCCCGGCAGGGGACCTACGACCACGCCCGCGTAGGGCGAGTATCGCTGCAGATGGATGGTGGTCAGCGGCGCCGTCGTCGCCCGGAAGGGGGTCGGTTCCGGCGCCTCTTCCGCTTCGGCCGAATCGGCGGGCGTCTGGACGAGGTCGGGCTCCGCGGGTGCGGCCGGCTCCGTCTCGCCCAGCAGGGCGGCTACCGCAGCGGCGCGGGCGTCGGCGGGCGCGTCCGGCGCCGGCGCCTCTCCGGCGTCCTCGCCCGGCGGCGGCGGCAGCGGCGCCGCCAGCGGGTCGGAGGGCTGCAGGGGCGGGGGCGGCTCGGCCCCGAGCCGCGCGCGCTCGGCGGCGCGGCGGCGCAGGCGGGCGTCGGGCGGAGTCGCCTCGGGCCAGCCGATCAGGGCGTCGGCGGCCTCGCCGGCATGACCTTCGTTCAGCCGCTGCAGGACATCGGAGGCGAGGAACCGGTCCACCCCCACTGAAATGGCGAAACTGGCCAGGGCGTCGAACTGGTGCTGGTTGAGAGGCGCCGACACCCATTCGTTCAGGGCCTTCACCACCGGCAGCAGATCGTATTGCAGCAGCAGTTCGGCGTCCGCCTCCCCGACGGTCGATCCCTCGCGCGCGGAAGCCGTGTGGCCGTAGCCGATCACCCAGCCGCCGTCCTCATCCCGCACCGCGCGCGGCCGGAAGCCCTCGAAACTCTTGATGAGGACGACTCCCTCGCGGGAGACCTTCAGACGTGGGGTGGTCGCGTCGGACACCGGATTGACCCAAATCGAGACGGAAGCGCTCGCTCAATGGGAGAACCAGCAAACCTCACGCCGGTCCAGCGGGATCAGAGCAGCACGATCGTGGCCAGACCGAGGAAGATCAGGAAGCCGAAGAAGTCCGTCGTCGCCGTCACGAACACGGCCGATGACACCGCCGGGTCGAACTTCAGCCGGGACAGGGTCAGGGGCGTCAGCATGCCGACGGTGGCGGCGACCAGCAGGTTCAGCACCATGGCCGCGGCGATGACCGCCCCGATCTGCCAGTCCTGGAACCACAGCCCGGCGGCGACGCCGATCAGGGGGGCGAGCACCAGCCCGTTGGCCAGGCCGACCACGAACTCGCGGCGGAAGGTGCGCGGGGCGTTGGAGCTGTTCAGCTCGCGCGTCGCCAGCGCCCGCACCGTCACCGTCAGGGCCTGGGTGCCGGCGTTGCCGCCGATGGCCGAGACGATCGGCAACAGGATGACCAGGGCCACGATCTGTTCGATCGTCGCCTCGAACCACGAGATGACCACGGCGCTGAGCACCGCCGTCCCGAGGTTGACGGCCAGCCAGGGCACGCGGCCGCGCACGATTTCCGGCACCGACGAGCCCCGGTCCTCGTCCGAGACGCCGGCGAGGCGGAGGATGTCCTCGCGGTTTTCCTCCTGGATGATGTTGACGATGTCGTCGACGGTGATCTGGCCGACGAGGCGGCCGGCGGAATCGGTGACGGGCGCCGAGATCAGGTGGTATTTCTCGAAGATGTAGGCGACCTCTTCCTGGTCCTGGTCGACGGTGATCTCGTTGACCGGGTCCATGATGTCCGCGAGGGCGATGTGGCGCGGCGCGCGCAGCAGGCCGCTGACCGGCACGCTGCCGACCGGCCGGTTCAGCGGATCGACCACATAGATGTCGAAGAACAGCTCGGGCAGATCCTCGCCCTGCTTGCGGACGTGATCGATGGTGTCGCCGACGTTCCAGAACTGCGGCGCGGCCATCACCTCGCGCTGCATCAGGCGGCCGGCCGAATCCTCGGCGTAGCCCAGCGAGCTCTCGATGGCGGCCCGGTCGACGTCCGGCATCGCGGCCAGGACGCGCTCGCGCTGGTCGTCCTCGAGATCCTCGACCACGGCGGCGGCGTCGTCGGAGTCGAGCTCCTGCAGCGCCTCGGCCAGGGTCAAGTGCGGCACCCGCTCCAGCACCTCCTCGCGGATGCCGTCGTCCAGTTCCGGCAGGGTGTCGGCCAGCAGGTCGGCCGGCAGCCACAGCACCACCACGCCGCGGTGCTCGGCGGTCAGGAAGCCCATCAGATCGGCCACGTCGGCCGGGTGCAGGTCTTCCAGCAGGGCGCGCCGCTTGATCCCGTCGCCCTCGTCGGCGGCGTCGACGCCCTTTTCGACGAAGCCGGG
>JAAXIW010000362.1 GCA_012270135.1 Brevundimonas sp.
GTATAGGCCGGGGCCTGCTGGTCCGAGCGGATCGGATAGTTGGGATCGGCCGCGGGCGAGGTGGCGCAGGCCGACAGGCCCGAGGCCCCGGCGGTGGCGGCGAGACCGGAAAGGATCAGCTGGCGGCGATGCATGGCGATGGCTCCGAAGGCGGGGACGGTCCGCCCGACTCGCGCGGGCGTTCGCGGTCACCGTCACCGCTCTTTGAGTCAGCCTTGCGGCGGCAAAGTTAACGGGAGGTTGCCGTCAGCCCCGGAGTGTCGCCCCCGCCTTGCCCGCCGCCGCCACGACCTTGGCCGACAGGGCCTCGATCTCGGCCTCGGTCAGGGTCGCCTCGCGGGGCTGGATGACCACCTCGAGCGCCACCGACTTCATGCCCTCGGCCACGCCCGGGCCGCGATAGAGGTCGAACACGCGAACGTCGGCGATCAGGGCCTTGTCGGCGCCGGCGACGGCGCGGACGAGGTCGCCCGTCGCCTTGCCGTCCTCGACCACGAAGGCGAAGTCGCGGGTCAGGGGCATCAGCGGGGCCAGCGAGGCCGCGCCGCGCGCCTTGGTCGCCTTGCCGCGCGGTTCGGGCACGGCGTCGAGCACGATCTCGAAGGCCAGCATCGGACCCTCGGCGTCGAGCGCCTTGAGCACGCGCGGGTGCAGGGCGCCGAACTCGGCCATCACATTCTTCGGCCCGAGCTGAAGCCGGGCCGAACGGCCGGGATGCCACCAGTCGCGGTTCTGGCCCTGGGCCAGCTGAAGCGAGGCGGTCGGGGCGCCGAGCTCGTCGAGCAGGGCCATCAGGTCGCCCTTGAGGGCGAACAGCGCGTCCTCGGCGCCGCCGCCCCAGTGACGCGGCGAACGCGGCGCGATCAGACCGGCGATGACCGTGCGTTGGCCGCCCGGGCTGTCGTCCAGATAGATCGGGCCGATCTCGAACAGGGCGGCGTCGGGATGTCCGCGGTCGGCGTTGCGCGCCGCCGCCTGGATCAGATTGGGCAGGGCCGAGGGCCGCATGCAATCGAGGTCGGCCGCGATCGGGTTCTCGACCACCAGCCGGTCGCCGCCGCCGCCGAACAGGGCCGCGGTCGACCGTTTGGTGAAGGACCAGGTGACGGCCTCGGAATAGCCCATGGCCGCCAGCGCCCGGCGGGCGGCGCGCACCCGGGCCTGACGCGGGCTCAGCACCCCCTTCGACGGGGCGCCGAGATCAGGCAGCGGGGTCGACGGCAGTTCGCCATAGCCCTCGATGCGGGCCACTTCCTCGACCAGATCGGCCGGGCCCTCGACGTCACGCCGCCACGACGGCGGGGTGACGGTCCAGGACCTTCCTCGCGCGATGTCGAAGCCGAGCCGGGTCAGGATTTCCGCGATGCGGTCGTCGTCGAGCGACAGGCCGGTCAGGGCGCCGACGCGGGCCGGGTCGAAAGCGAATCCGGCCGGGTTCGCCGGAGCCTCGCCGGCCACCACGATCTCCGACGGCTCGCCGCCGCACAGGTCGAGGATCAGCTTCGTCGCCAGCTCCAGCCCCGGGACCACCGAGGCCGGGTCGACGCCGCGCGCGAACCGGTACTGGGCATCGGAGCTGAGGGTCAGGGCGCGTCCCGTCTGGGCCGTGACCAGCGGATCGAACCAGGCGCATTCGACGAAGACGTCCGTGGTCTCATCCGAACAACCGGTCGACTCGCCGCCCATGACGCCGCCGAGGCCGATGGGCCGCTCGCCCGCGGCGTCGGCGATCACGCACATCGACGGATCGACGGTGTAGGTCTTGCCGTCCAGGGCGATCAGATGCTCGTGCGCGCCCGCCGCGATATGTTCGGCGCCTTCGGAGACCTGGCCGCCACGGACCACGATCTCGGACCCGACCAGCTTGGCCGCGTCATAGACGTGCAGGGGCCGGCAGCGGTCGTAGGCGATCAGATTGGTGACATCGACCAGCCGGTTGATGGAGCGCAGGCCGATGGCGGTCAGCCGCCGCTGCAGCCAGTCCGGCGACGGGCCGTTGCTGACGCCCCGGATGAATCGACCGGCGAAGACCGGGCACAACTCCGGCGCCTCGATGCGCACCGCGACCGGCGAAGGGAAGGTTCCGGCGACGGGCTGGATCGAAGGAGTCCTGCGCTCGCCCAGGCGGGCCGCCGCGAGGTCGCGGGCGATGCCGGCCACGCCGAGCCAGTCGGGCCGGTTGGGGGTCACCTCGAAATCGATCACCGGCTCGGCCCCGAACACCCCGGCCGCCGGGGTTCCGACGGTCAGGTCGTCGGCCAGTTCGAGAATGCCGTCGCTCTCGTCGGCGAGTTCCAGCTCGGAGGCCGAGCACAGCATGCCGTTCGAGACCACGCCGCGCACGGGCTTCTCGACCAGGGTCACGCCCAGCCCGGGCACCCAGGCGCCGATGGGGGCGTAGATGGTGGTCAGGCCCGCCCGCGCATTGGGCGCGCCGCAGACGATCTCCTTCATCCCGTCGACGGTGTCGACCTGGCAGACCTGCAGCCGGTCGGCGTTCGGATGCCGTTCCGCCGAGACGATCCGCGCCACGGTGAAGGGCGCCAGGGCCGCGACCGGATCGTGAACCGCCTCGACCTCGAGCCCGGCCATGGTCATGGCTTCGGCGACCTCGACGATCTCCGCGTTCGTCTCGAGATGCTCCTTCAGCCAGGAGAGGGTGAATTTCACGCCGACGGCTCCCCCGCTTCGGCCGCGAGTTCCGACAGGGATTTGATCCCGCCCAGCAGGTCCTGCAGCACCGCCTCGGAGCCGGTGAAGCCGACCTGGACGAAGCGGCAGCGGATGAAGCGGCAGTTGGACATGCCGACGAGGCCGGCCATCTTGGTCTTGCTGAGCGGGCGGTAGAGCAGGGTCCGGATGTCCGTCGTCGTGCCCATGGCGCAGCTCTCGAAGCCGGTGCCATGCATCACGGCCATCACCGCCGGCCCCTCGATGACGCAGTCGGTGAAGGTCTTGCCGTCGATGGCCATCTGACCCGCGTTCCAGTGCTGGACAGCCAGCGACGGCAGCCAGACCGCCTCCTTCTCGAAAGCAGTGCGGGCCACCAGGGCGCGGCCGGCGGCCTCTTCGGCGGACATGTCCCCGGTCGGGGCGGACGTTTGGTCGGTCATGGCAGGGGTCTCTCGATCTCGTTGTGTCGCTATCCGGCGGTCGCGACCTGGTCGACCAGCATCTGCAGCAGGTCGTCGCTTCCGGTGATGCCGAGGGTGTGGAACTGGCAGTTCCGGAAGGTGCAGTTGCGCACCGGCACAGCGCCGATGGCCCGCTGGCCGCTCATGGGGCGGAACAGGATGTTGCGCATGTCGCCGCCCGTGGGGCCGAAGTTGACGCCCTCGAAATGGGTGCCCTCGAGCACCAGCATCACCGCCGGCCCCTCGATGAAGCAGTCGGTGAAGGTGCGGCCCTCGATGATCGCACCGCCGCCGTTCTGGATATTGGCGCGGTAGAGATCGAACAGGGCGAAATGGCCGCCGCTGATATCGGTCGCCAGAGGATCGAGCTCGCGCGTTTCCGTGGTGGCGGGCGGGGTCTGGTCAGCAGCCATCAGGACAATCCACTCGCGGGGTTGGGGGCGGCGAAGGCCGAGAATCCGTAGTGGGCCAGCCACCGGGTGTCGGCCTCGAACATCGGGCGCAGGTCGGGGATGCCGTACTTCAGCATGGCGAGGCGATCCACGCCCATGCCGAAGGCGAAGCCCTGGTATTCATCGGGATCGATCCCGCAGTTCCGCAGCACGTTCGGATGGACCATCCCGCAACCGAGGATCTCCATCCAGCTGTCGCCCTGGTTCAGCTTCACCTCGCCGCCCGAACGGTCGCAGCGGATGTCCATCTCGGCCGACGGCTCGGTGAACGGGAAGTGGTGCGGCCGGAAGCGGGCGTCGACGTCGTCGACCTCGAAGAAGCGGGCGACGAAGGTCTCAAGCGTCCACTTCAGATGACCCATGTGGACGCCCTTGTCGATGACCAGCCCCTCGACCTGGTGGAACATGGGCGTGTGGGTGGCGTCGCTGTCCTTCCGGAAGGTCCGGCCGGGCGCGATGATCCGGATAGGCGGCTCCTGTCCCGCGGCGATCCACGGGGCGGCCGGCTTCTCGTTGGTTTGGCGCCTTGTGCGACTCTGCACCGGCGAGGGGTGGGTGCGCAGCACCTTGCGCTCGCCGGTTTCAGGGTCGGGCGGCAGGAAGAAGGTGTCGTGCATCTCACGCGCCGGATGCTTCGGCGGGAAGTTCAGGGCCGTGAAATTGTGGAAGTCGTCCTCGATATCCGGCCCTTCGGCCACCGCGAAGCCCATCTCGGCGAAGATGGCGATCATCTCGTCCATGACCTGCATGGTCGGGTGCACGCTGCCCTTGCGGCGCGGGCGCGGCGGCAGGGTCAGGTCGACATGCTCGGCCTTGAGCCGGGCGTCGAGTTCGGCGGCTTCCAGCTCGGCCTTGCGGGCGGTCAGGGCGGTCTGCACCCGGTCGCGCAGGCCGTTGATCATCGGCCCCCGCTCGCGCCGCTCGTCCGGGCTCATCGCGCCCATGCCCTTGAGCAGGCCGGAGATCGAGCCCTGTTTGCCGAGGGCCGAGACGCGCAGCTCCTCGACCGCCGCGGCGGTCTCCGCGCCGCCGATGGCGTTGATCAGGTCGAGTTCGAGCTGGTTCAGGTCGGTCATGGTCGCAGTCGTCTAGCCGTTGCAGCCCAAAGCAAAAAGCCCCCCGGCGCGGGCCGGAGGGCTTTTGCGTTCTCCGTTTCCGGAAAAACTTACGCCAGCGCGCCGCGGACCTTGTCGGCGATCGCCTTGAAGGCGGCTTCGTCGGCGGCCATGGCGGCCAGGACCTTGCGGTCCAGCTCGATGCCGGCCTTGCCCAGGCCGTGGATGAACTGGCTGTAGGTGAAGCCTTCCAGACGGGCGGCGGCGTTGATGCGCTGGATCCACAGGGCGCGGAAGTTGCGCTTCTTGGTGCGGCGGTCGCGGTAGGCGTACTGCCCGGCGCGGTCGACCGCGGCCTTGGCGGTGCGGATGGTGTTCTTGCGGCGGCCGTAGAAGCCCTTGGCCTGCTTCAGAACCTTCTTGTGCTTGGCGTGGGACGTTACGCCCCGTTTGACGCGAGCCATGTCGCTATCCTTTCAAATTCAGTGTGGAGATCAGGTCAGGTCTGCGCGCGCCGATCAGGCGTACGGCATGTAGGACTTGATCTTCTTGGCGTCGGCGTCGGCCATGACCGAGGTGCCGCGGTTCTGGCGGATGTATTTGCTGTTGTGGCTGATCAAGCGGTGCCGCTTGCCCGCCACGCCGGCCTTCACCTTGCCAGTCGCCGTGAATTTGAAGCGCTTTTTGGCGCCCGACTTCGTCTTCAGTTTCGGCATTTTCACTCTCTGTCTTGAGTGGGCTATCGCCTGTCGGCTGCTTGAGCCCACGGGGATCGCCCTGATGAGAACCGCCCAGGCATGCCTGTTCGCCCGGCGGTTCGGTACGCGAAGGCGCGGCTTCTAGTCGAAGCGGGCCCCGATGGCAAGAGAAACGCCTCAGCGCGGCGGATTGTGCTCCTCAAGGAACTCGATGGTCTCGGTCAGCATCCGCAGGCGCGTGGCCGGGAAGGTCAGATAGTGATCCTCGCCGTCCAGCGCGACCAGCTCCACATCCTTGCCGGCGCGGCGCATGGCCTCCTCCATGATCTCGCTCTGTTCGAACGGCACCACGGTGTCCTCGCGCCCGTGGATCAGAAGCACCGGACCGTCGATGCGAGAGGCCAGACGGGACGGCGACAGTTCGGCGAGGATCGGCGCATTGTCGTCGTCGACCCCCATGAACCTCTGCCAGTAGCGCATGCTGGGATTGAAGCGGGCCCGGCCGCCCTCGCGGCGCTCGCGGGCCATCTTGACCGGCAGATCCGAAACGCCGGCCACGGAGACCGCGCAGCGGTAGACGCCCTGGTCGAGCGTCATGCCGGCCAAGGCGGCGTAGCCTCCGTAGCTGGCCCCGACGATGCAGACCTTCGACGGATCGACGACACCCGCCGCCGCCAGATGCCGCACGCCGTCGGACAGGTCCGTCTGCATCTTGCGGCCGTACTCGCCGTATCCCGCCTCCAGCAGCTCGCGACCGTGGCCGTCCGAACCCCTGAACTGCGGCTGGAACACCGCATAGCCGCGCGAGGCCATCGCCTGCGCCCACCAGTCGAAGCCGGCCGAGTCGCGCGACGCGGGACCGCCGTGCGGCATGACGACCAGCGGCAGGTTGCGGGCCTCCCGGCCGGTCGGCGTGGTCAGATAGCCGAACAGGTCGAGGCCGTCCGCCGCCTTGTACCGGACGACGCTGACCTGGGCCACGGCCTCCGGCGTCAGCGCCGGGTATTCCCGGCCGATCAGATTGACGCTCTGCCTTGCCGCGTCGAACAGATACACCGACCCGGGATCGCCGGCGCCCTCGGCCCGGAACACGATGGTGCCCAGGTCGTCGCTGGTGTCTCCCATGAACAGCAGGCGGTCCGGAAGGCCGCGCTGCAGCTTCTCCCAGTTCGCCTGGAGCTCGGGATCGAAGAGCGTGTAGCTCAGCGTCAGACCCTCCTGGCCGACACCGACCATCAGGCCGTCGCCGTCCCTGATGATGAGGGCAGCGTCGGTGAAGTCGGAGATCGGCGTCTCGGACCCGTCGGCGAGCGAGAGTTCGAACAACTCCCGGCCTTCGGGCCGATCCTCGACCATCAGAAGGACATCATGGCTCCGGCCGAAGCCGAGCACGGCGGGCGTTTCCAGAAGATCCCGACGGGTCATCAGCTCGCGCCAGCCGCCGCCCGAGGGGACCAGAAGGCGCCAATTGCCGCTCTTCGCGTCATAGGTGGTTCGGGCGGCGATCTCCCCATCCTTGCGGACGACGTAGCCGCTGGTGTCCTCGGCGCCGATCTGCTGGCGACGGCCCCGGCCGTCGTCGAGGTCCACGCGATAGAGATCGTAGGTGTAGGCGCTGTTCTCGACCGTATAGGTCCGCAGGTACATCACCGGCTGGCCACGATAGGTTCCGGCTGTCGGCGGACCGAAATTGGCGGTCAGGATGGCCTTGTCGGCGCTGCGCAGGGCGCGGGCGACGCGGCGGGTCCGGACATTGACGATATCGAGCTGCTCGTAGAGGCCCGGGGATGTCGTATAGGGCAGCTTGGTGTTGACGGTGCTCGAGATCACCACATGGTCGGGAGAGGCCCAAAACACCCCGCGGGCGACGCGATCGCTGACATCGATGGTGACCAGGGCTTCCCCCGTGCGGGCCTGGGCCACGACGGTGTCGCCATCCAGGCTGCGCCGGATATAGGCCAGGGTCGAGCCATCCGGAGAAACGGAGACGCTCTCGATCGCCGGCAGGGCGGCATAGGCCTCGATCGGGGCCGGCTGCGCCTGGGCCGCGGCAGCCCCACCAAACAGTGTCGCCGAGGCGGCCGCCACGGCGATGCAGATATTTCGAACGGACAAGGCTGTTCCCCCCACTCTCTGAACGGTGCAACCGTAAGGGCCCCGGGAGCCGGAGCCAAGCGTGAAACGAGAGCTCGCCTACTCGGCCGCCTGCAGCACCGGCGCCGATTGGCGAAGCCGAAAGGCCCGGCCCGCGTTGATCGCCATCACCGCCGCCGGAATTGTCAGCGCCGCCCCGATCAGGAACGGCCAGTCTTGCCCCACGCCCGAGAAGATCGCACCCGCCGCCATGGGGCCGAAGATGCGGGCGCTGGAACTGGCCGCCATGTTCAGACCCAACATGGCGCCCTGCCGGTCCGGATCGACCGAACGCGAGATCAGGGCGGAGATATTGGGCATGGTGATCGCCATGCCGAAGGCCCCGCAGGCCATGATCACCGGCACCAGATAGTCGGCGGTGGGCAACAGCCGGCTGGCGACGACCTGTCCCACCAGCCCCGATCCGAAAATCAGGCAGCCGGCGGCCAGCACGCGCGCCTCGCCGAAGCGGCGGGCCAGCCGTCCGGCCAGCAGACCCTGACCGATCACCGACACCACCCCCACCACCATGAAGGCGAGTCCGACTTCCCGCGCGCCCCAGCCGTAGCGGGCCTCGGTCCAGAAGCCGAAGGTGGACTCCATGCCCGAGAAGCCGGCCATGTAGATCAGGGTCACCAGCAGCACGCGCGAGACGACCGGATTGGCCACGGCGTCGTGCACCCCGCCGAGGAAGGGGGGTCGCGGGGCGGCCGGATCGGCGGCGGCCCGGCTTTCCTTCAGCAGCACGACGACGCCCAGCGCGGCCAGCAGGCACAGCCCCGCCGCGACGAAGATCGGCAGCTGGTAGCCCAGGGCGCCGAGGTCCGGCCGGGTCAGAACGCCGCCCAGTCCGGGTCCGAAGATGAAGCCGAGACCGAAGGCCGCGCCGATCAGTCCCATCCGCCCGGCGCGCAGCTCCGGCGGCGTCACGTCGGCGACATAGCCCTGGACTGTCGAGATGTTGCCGGCGCCGAGCCCCGTGAACAGTCGCACGGCGATGGCCAGCCAGATGTTGGGCACGAAGGCCAGGGCCAGATAGCCGGCGGCGTTGGCCAGCACCGTCATCAGCAGCACCGGCTTGCGCCCGATCCGGTCCGACAGCCGGCCCCAGAAGGGTTCGGCCACGAACTGGCCCAGCGAATAGGCCGAGAACATCAGCGCCACCTGCCACGGCGGCGCGTCCAGCGTCTGGCCGTAGAAGGGCAGCAACGGAATGACGATGCCGAAGCCGACCAGATTGATGAACACCACCCCGAACAGGACCGCGAGGGCCGATCGCGTGGGCTTTGGAGCGGCAGGCGTCAGGGTCACGGGGTTATCCGGGCGGCGCGGGTAGCGATCTGGC
>JAAXIW010000340.1:0-328 GCA_012270135.1 Brevundimonas sp.
GCAACGACCTCCGCACCCCCTCCCGCTCGGCCCGCTACACCCTGCACGCCGCCCAGCGGGCCGAGGCCGAGGCGTCGCGCGACGCCTATCAGCAGGCCCTGACGAAGGCCGGGCGCGGCGAGATCACCACCGAGATCGCCCCCGCCGGGCCGTTCTTCTATGCCGAGGACTACCACCAGGCCTATCTGGCCAAGAACCCCGGCGGCTATTGCGGCATCGGCGGCACCGGCGTGACCTGCCCGGTCGGCGTCGGCGTGGAGGCCTGACATGGACCGGGCGGGGGTCGGCAGGGTCTGCCTGGCGCTGCCGGGGGCGACGCTGGATCCCC
>JAAXIW010000340.1:338-8738 GCA_012270135.1 Brevundimonas sp.
CCGGGGCGGGCGGCCGCTCCCCGTCCCGGCCATCGCCGGCGCGGTCCGGCCCGAGGCCGGCCGCGCCCGCCCGGCGCCCTATCGGGCGCGGGCGAAATGGGTCCATCTCGACGACCCCGCCGACTGGCCCGACGACGAACTGGCCGAACACCTCGCCATCGCCCATTCGATCGTGGCGGCGAAGCTGACGAAGAAGGCCCGGGCGGCGCTGGGTCTTGCTTGATCCCCATCCCGGCGAAGCCGGGTTTCACTCGTGATTGGTCCGCTGGCGGTAGGTTCATCACAACGAACACAACGAAATCGCGACGAACACGACGGCGCCGGCTCCTGGCTCGGCTCCCGTTGTGCCCTTTGTGACCTCGTTGTGTTCGTTGTGATGAACCAGCCGGCGGTCGGGTTGACCCGAAGGAAGCCCGGCGTCGCCGGGACTACGGCGTCTGCCCCTTCTCCTCGGCGATCCAGCGGTCCATCCGTTCGTCCAGCAGGTCCAGAGGCAACGGACCGTCGACCAGCAGGGCGTCGTGGAAGCGGCGCACGTCGAACCGCTCGCCCAGTTCCCGCTCGGCCCGCGCCCGGATCTCCCTCAGCCGGATCTCGCCGATCTTGTAGGCCGTGGCCTGGCCGGGCCAGCCGATATAGCGCTGCAGCTCGGTCTCGATGTTGTGCGGGGCCAGGGCCGAGTTGTCGCGGAAACAGGCCCGGGCCTGTTCGATGTCCCAGCCCAGCCAGTGGATGCCGGTGTCGGCCACCAGCCGGCAGGCCCGCCACATCTCGTAGCTCAGTCGCCCGAACCGCTCGTAGGGCGTGCGATAGAAGCCCATCTCCTCGCCGAGGAATTCGGCGTAGAGGCCCCAGCCCTCGGTGAAGGCGGTGACATTGGCGTCCTTGCGGAAATAGGGGCCTTCCTCGGCCTCCTGCTGAAGGGCGATCTGCAGGTGGTGGCCGGGCACGGCCTCGTGCAGGGTCAGGGCCGGCAGTTCGTACAGCGGCCGCTGGTCGAGCCGCGAGGTGTTGACCATGTAGCCGCCGGCCACCCCGTTCTCCATCGAGCCCGAGAAATAGCGCCCGGTGGTGTAGTTGGCCTCGATCTCGGCCGGCACCGGGCGCACGCCGTAGGGCAGGCGGGGCAGGGTGCCGAACAGGGCGGGCAGGCCGTCGTCGGCCCGCTTGGCCATCTCCGCCGCCCGCATCAGCAGGTCCTCGCGGCTGGTCGCATAGAACTGCGGGTCGGTGCGCAGGAAGGTCAGGAAGGAGGCGAAATCGCCGGTCCAGCCCGCCGCGCGCATCTCCACATCCATCCGGGCGCGGATGCGGGCCACCTCGTCGCGGCCGATCTGGTGAATCTGGTCCGGGGTCAGGTCGGTGGTGGTGTAGCCCCCGGTCAGGAAGGCGTAGAGCGCGCGCCCGTCCGGCCGATGGACCAGGCCCAGGCTCTCCGGCGCGCGCGGCAGATAGTCCTCGCGCAGAAACCTTGCCCACTCCCGCCGCGCCGGCATGATGCGGTCTGCGACGACGGCGGCGTCGCGGGCCCGCAGGGCGGCCTGGTCGGCGGCGCTGATCGAGGCGGGCAGGGCGGCGAACGGCTTGAGCAGCGGGTCGGTGTCGGCGGTATAGGCCGCCTCCGGCTCGATCAGGCTGAGCGCGTTCTCGACCACCGAGCGCGGCTGGACCAGGCTGCTGTCCAGCCCGCGCCGGGCGTCGTCCAGCTGGTGGCGGTAGAAGTCCGGCATCGCCTCCAGCCGGTCGATCCAGGCCTCGGCCTCTTCCCGGTTGGTGATCCGGGTGACGCTGGCGATATAGGCCAGCGACTGGCCCGGCCCGCCCTCGGAGTTGAAGGCCCCGATCCGGCCCGTATCGAGCGGAATCCGCGCCAGCGCCCGCTCCAGCACCCGGCCGAGGAAGGCGTGGTTCAGACGGTCCTCGTCGCCCAGCGTCGCCGGGTCGATGGCGGCCAGCCGGTCGGCGAACCCCTGCAGCACCGGCGCCTGGGCCAGTTCGTTGGCGCGCGACACGTCGGGCAGGCGCGACAGGGCCGCCGAGTCGCCCTCCCGTCCCGCCGAGATCGGATCGTTGGCCTTCAGATACGCTTCGTAATCGGCCAGCAGGGCGGCCAGCGCCGGATCGTCGGCGTTGCGGGCGGCCTCGGGCGCGCCTTGTGGCGTGGTCTGCGCCATGGCGGGCGATGCGGCGGCGAGCAGGGCGGCGGCCCCGATGGCGATCACGAACTTCATGGCGTCCCTCCGACTGGCGCGGGACTGCACCGGACCACGCGCCGCGCGTCAACCGCAGAAGGCGAAGAACCGCTCGATATTCGCCTCGGAGCCGGGCTGCGGCGCATAGGCCTCGCGCGTGTCGTCGCGCCACTGGGCCAGCCAGCCGACCCGGCGAAAACGCTGGAACACCGGCTCGGCGATGGAGGCCTCGGCGCTGAGAAAGACGCCGTCATGCAACTCCGACGGTTCGGAGGCGGCCCGGAAGCGTTCGCTTTCGCCGCCGGATTCGACGTGGATTTCCGGCTTGGCGCGATTGTCGGCGATGGCGACCATCTCCAGCCTTCCGGCGCCCCGGCGACAGTCGAGGCCCAGCTTGAGGTCGTCGCTCTCGGCCAGGCCATAGGCCAGCCGGGCCGCATCGTCATCGGTGCTGTAGAACCAGTCGTAGCCCTCGACCGGCAGGGGCGCGGGGCCCCGCGCGGCCGGCGGCGTCGCGGGGTCTCCGGGAACCGTCGGCTCGACCGTCGCGCAGGCGGCGGCGCCCATGGCGAGAGCCGACAGGACGAACAGGGCGCGCTCGCGCATCGAAGGTCTCCGGGCGATCAGCCGGAGCACAGTTCGGTGAAGCGGCGCAGTTTGGCAAGGTGGCGCCGGGGCACCTCCACGGCGCGGCGCTGCTCGCCCACGGCGGCGGCCATCCGGCCGTCGGCGGCAAAGGCCGCGAACACCGGATGATCGGTGCGCAGGGTCAGTTTCAGGGCCCCGCGTTCGGCGGTGGATTCCGTCACGGCCGAGGCTTCGCCTGCGGTCACCCGCGCCATGCCGGTCTCGGCGGCGCCGCCATAGAAGGCCACGCGGGCCACGCCCGAGGCGGGATCGCATTCCAGGGTGAAGCGCAGGTTCGGCGTGTCGGGAACCTCGTGGGCCAGGGCCACCCGGGCCTCGTCCGTATAGAGCGTCCAGGTCCAGGCGGAGTCCGGCGGCGTCGTTTGCATCGCCAGAAAGGCGAGGCCGGCGAAACTGGCGATCATGATTTCAGCCCCCGCTGAATGGTCCGCTCCGGGATGTGATCAGACCGTGTCGCTTCCGCAATAGGCGAAAAACTCGCTGACGAGGCGCCGTTCGTCGCCCTTGGCGGTCAATTCGAAGTGACCGGCGTCGCCCTCGACCGTCAGCGTGCCGCTCACGGCCAGCTTGCGCAGGGCGGGGTCACCCAGGGAAATGCGGGCCTCGTCGGCCAGGCCGCCGCCGAGGGGGTCGATCGCCTCGGCCTTCAACGACGCCTTGACCAGCCGCGGGCTGGCGGGCTGGACGTCGCCATAGACGATCGCCTGGGTCTGCCCCGGCTCGCAGGTCATCATCAGCGCCAGCTGGTCGGAATTGGCTACGCCATAGGCCAGCTTGGCCATTGCGCCTTCGTGGCTCAGGTGCCAGCCCATCGGGGCGGGCGCCACGCTCGCCTCGGGGGCGGAGTCGGTGGCCCGGGACTGGGCGGCGACCGCGATCAGCCCGAGGGCGGCGACAGCAGGGATGGCGAACTTGAACATGGAAACTCTACTCGCGTCTGACAGGGCAAACGCGGGTTTCCGTTAACGGTTCACCGCTCCGCTTCGGCAAATCCCGATGCGGGGGCGCTGCGGCGCCCGCAACACGGTCAGAACGGGCTGAACCGCTCGACCAGCGACTGGGCCGCCGGCGTCGCCTGAACCCGGCTGATGTCGCCGCGGCCGCCGTAGCTGATGCGGGCCTCGGCGATCTGGGTGTGGGCGATGGTGTTGGCCGAGCTGATATCCTCCGGCCGCACGATGCCGGCCACGGTCAGTTCGCGGACCTCGCGGTTGGTGCGCACTTCCTGCCGCCCCTGGATCACCAGATTGCCGTTCGTCAGCACATCGGTGACGACGGCGGCGATGGTCAGGCTGACCTTTTCGGACCGGTTGACCGAGCCGGAGCCGTTGGCGTTGGACTCGCCTTCCATGCCGACCATGTTGGCGGCGTCGAAGCCGCCGGGGAACAGCCGCCCGAGGCTGTTCTCAAGGCCGAAGAAGTTGGTGACGCCGCCGGAAATCTCGTTGGTGCGGCTGCGCGCCGTCGAGTTCTGGGTCTGGGCGCGGTCGTCGATGTCGATGTTGACGGTCACGATGTCGCCGACCCGGCGGGCGCGCTGGTCGCCGAAGAAGGTGCGGGCCCCCGTGCGCCACAGGCTGTTGGCGCTGGCGGCGCGATCGGCCCGCTGCTGCTCGGGCGAGGGCAGATAGACCTGGCTGGTCGGCACCAGGGCGGCGGGATAGCCGATCGGAGCCAGTTCCGGGCCGCGCACGGCTTCGACGGCGGTGGAGCAGGCGCCGAGCGCCAGCGTCGAGGTCAGGGCGGCGGCGGTGACGATCAGGGCGGTGCGCATGGGAACTCTTTCCGTCTAGCGGGCGGCGAACTGTTGGGTGCGGGCGGTCTGGGCGCCCGGGCCGGCGAGGGCCTGACCCGGAGCCGTCGCGACGGCGTCGAAGACGCGGCCGGACTGCAGGTTTCGGATGGCCAGACGCTGGCCTTCGGCGGCGTTGCCCTCGGCCCGGCCGGTGATAGTCAGGCGCACGCCGGGGGCTTCGTAGATCACCTCGACGATGTCGTTGCGGCTGATGATCCGGTCGGCGTAGGCGGCGCGGACGGGCGCGGCGCGGGCGGGCGCAGGAGCCGGAGCGGCCGCACCGGCGGCGGCGGTCCCGGCGGTCGCCGGCGCGGCGGCGGCGTGGCGCACCACGACCCGGCGCAGCCCGGTCGGATTTGCCCAGTCCAGTCCCGCCTGTCGGGCCATGGCCTGCAACTGGCCGGCTTCGAACACCGCGGACGGTCCCGAACGGGCGCCGATGACCACGCCGGAGGCCGGTCCGGCCCCGTCGAACACGTCGCCGAGGGTGATCTGGCCGTCCGCGTCGACCGGATTGGCCTTCAGGGTCACCGGCCCGGCGAGGACGGGTCCCGCGAACAGCAGCGCCGCGGCGGCGGCGATCAGGGCCCTCACGACTTCACCTGCGCGCCGACCGACAGCATCTGGTCGGCGGTGGTGATGACCTTGGAGTTCATCTCATAGGCCCGCTGGGCGATGATCAGGGCGCTGATCTCGGCCACGGCGTCGACGTTCGAGGATTCGGTGTAGCCCTGCAGCAGTTCGCCGAAGCCGACCTCGCCGGGCGCGCCGACGTTGGCCGGGCCCGAGGCCGCCGTCTCCAGCAGCAGGTTGTCGCCGATGGCTTCCAGACCGGCCTCGTTGAAGAAGGTGGCCAGTTCGATCTGGCCGACGACCTGGGGTTCGGTCGCGCCCTGGGTGATGACCTGCACCTGACCCGACTTGGAGATGGAGACGTCGATGGCGTCCTGCGGGATCGAGATGTTCGGCTGAACCGCATAGCCGTCGTCGGTGACCAGCTGGCCCTCGCCGTTCAGGGAGAAGTTGCCGGCGCGGGTGAAGGCGGTCTCGCCCGAGGGCATCAGGATCTGGAAATAGCCGCGCCCGTCGACGGCGACGTCGTAGCGGTTGCCGGTCTGCGACGGGCTGCCCTGTTCGGTGACCCGGTAGACCGAGCCGGCCTTGACGCCCGCGCCGATCTGGATGCCGGTCGGGACCACCGTGCCCTGGCTGGACGACTGCGCGCCCATCCGCTCCACGTTCTGGTACAGCAGATCCTGGAACTCGGCCCGCTGACGCTTGAAGCCGACCGTGTTCATGTTGGCGATGTTGTTGGAGATGACCTCCACGTTCAGCTGCTGGGCGGCCATGCCCGAGGCGGCGGTTCTGAGCGCTCTCATATCGCGATCTCCTTATGCGGCCCGGCCCAGGCGCTCGACGGCGCGCCGGGACAGGTCGTTGGTGTTTTCGATCATCCGGCTGATGCTCTCGTAGGCGCGCTGGATCTCGATCAGATTGGTGATCTCGAGGATCGGATTGACGTTGGAGCCCTCCAGCATCGCCTGGCGCACCTGCACGTCGTTGGCGGCCACGGGGGCGGCATTGGAGGCGTTGCGGTAGAGGCCGTCGCCGCCCTTCTCGAGCACGCCCAGGGTGTCGAACCGGACCACGCTGAGGCGGCCGATCAGCTGGCCGGCCTGGCTGATCGTGCCGTCCGCGGCCACGCTGACCGGGCCCAGCGCGGGGTCGAGGACGATGTCGCCGCCATCGCCCTGGACGGTCGCCCCGCCCTGGGTGGTCAGCCGGCCCTCAGGGTCGAGGGTGAAGGCCCCGGCGCGGGTGTAGGCGTCGCCGGCGCCGTCCTTCAGGGCGAAGAAGGCCCCTTCGCCCTCGATGGCGAAGTCCAGCGTCCGGCCGGTCTGTTCCAGCGCGCCCTGGCCGAAGTCGCGGCCGACCCCGTTGTCCATCACGAAGCTGACGCCCGGGCGGACGAAGGCGTTGCGGGCCCGCTCGCCGACTTCCTCGCCGAGCAGCAGCTGCTCGACCTTGAATCCGGTCGTGTCCGCATTGGCGATGTTGTTGGCCACGATGTCGAGTTCGCGGCGCAGCGTCATCTGGCGTGACAGTCCGACATAGGCGGCGTTTTCCACGGGCGGCTCCTTTCGCCCGATCCCTCGCAACGGCCGTGCCAACAGGGTTAACCCAGTCAGGACGGGCATTTCAGCGGCAAAGCCGGCTCCGGCGCCCGGCAGGATTTGCCGGTTCTTAGCGCCTCGTTAACCAAAAACCGCTCGTATGGAGCGAGAGATTCTCGGGGCGCGTGGCATGTTCAAATTCGGCAAGAAGAAGGGTGGGGCGGCCGCCGGCGACGACGCCGCCCTCCCGGCCGTCACCGACGGCGAAACGGTTGACGGCGAGCCCGCCGCGCCGAAGAAAAAGAAGCTGCCCCTGCTGTTCATCATCGTCCCCGCCGCCCTGGTGGTGCTGGGCGGCGGCGGCGGCGCGGCCTTCTTCCTGATGCAGCCCAAGGCCGAGGCGGCCGAAAGCGGCGATCACGGCAAGTCGGCCAAGAAGAAGGACGACGGCCACGGCAAGGCCGACAAGAAGGGCGGCGGCGGTCACGGCGCGCCTGCCGACGGCGAGGCCAATCCGGCGCTGGGCGTCATCGCCGAGGGCCCCGACGGCGTCACCTTCTACACCCTGCCGGACATGGTGGTGAACATCCAGGACCCGTCGGGCAAGCCGACCTTCCTCAAGCTCAAGCTGACGCTGGAGATGCACGACCACGCCCTGGCCGAGCACCTGCAGGCCGAGATGCCGAGGATGCAGGACATGTTCCAGGGCTTCCTGCGCGAGTTGCGGCCCGAGGACCTGGCCGGTTCGGCCGGCAGCTTCCAGCTGCGCGCCGAAATCCTCCGCCGGGTCAATTTGATCGCCGCCCCGGGCAAGGTCGACGCCGTGCTGATCGAAGAAATGCTGGTGCAGTAGGCATGACCGACGCCGCCTTCGCCGAGAGCCCCGACCCGCTCGACGCCATGGAGCCGATGGCGGAGCCGGAGGCGCCGGTCCAGTCCGAGCGCGTCCTGAACCAGGACGAGATCGACAGCCTGCTCGGCTTCGACCTCGGCGACGACGACGGCTCCGAACGGACCGGCATCCGCGCCATCATCAACTCGGCCCTGGTCTCCTACGAGCGCCTGCCGATGCTCGAGATCGTCTTCGACCGCCTGGTGCGGCTGATGACGACCTCCTTGCGCAACTTCACCTCTGACAACGTCGAGGTCAGCCTCGACAACATCTCGTCGATCCGCTTCGGCGACTATCTGAACTCCATCCCCCTGCCGGCCATCCTGGCGGTGTTCCGGGCCGAGGAGCTGGACAACTACGGCCTGCTGACGGTCGATTCCAACCTGATCTATTCGATCGTCGACGTGCTGCTCGGCGGGCGCCGCGGCACCGCCGCCCTGCGCATCGAGGGCCGCCCCTACACCACCATCGAGCGGGTGCTGGTCCAGCGCATGGTCGAGGTCGTGCTGGCCGACGCCCGCGCCGCCTTCGAGCCCCTGACGCCGGTGCATTTCAACCTCGACCGGCTGGAGACCAATCCCCGGTTCGCGGCCATCGCGCGCCCCGCCAACGCCGCCATCCTGGTCAAGCTGCGCATCGACATGGAGGACCGCGGCGGGCGCATCGAACTGCTGCTGCCCTACGCCACCCTCGAACCCATCCGGAAGATGCTGCTGCAGCAGTTCATGGGCGAGAAGTTCGGCCGCGACAACATCTGGG
>JAAXIW010000243.1 GCA_012270135.1 Brevundimonas sp.
GCCCGGGTCGGGTCATCCGGCCACGGATGGCGGGGATAACGGCCGCGCATCTCGGCGCGCACGGCGGCCCAGCTTCCCTTCCAGACGCCCGGGAGGTCCTTCGTCACCTGAACCGGACGGCGGGCGGGCGACAGCAGGGCGAGGGTCAGGGGGACGCGGCCTCCGCCGACGGGGGGCGGGCCGGTGCCGCCGACCCGCTCCTGCACCCGGATGGCGACGCGCGGGCCGCCTTCGGCGGCGTAGTCGATGGCGGTGGAGCCGAGCGGGGTCTCCAGCCGGGCGGGGGCGAGGTCGTCGAGCGCGCGCTGGCGATCCCAGGGGATCAGGGCGCGCAGGCCCTGTTCGAGGGCGGCGTCGGGAACGGCGTCGAGCGAGTGGATGGCGTCGAGCTGCGGCCAGAGCCAGATCTCGCGAGCTTCGAACAGGCCGACGTCGGTGACGTCGGGCCAGCCGTCGTCGAGGGTGCGCAGGAAGGCGAGCCGGGCCCGCAGGGCCGCGGCGCGCTCGCCCCAGCGGAGTGGCTTGAGGCCGTCGCGGTCGACCTCGGCCCGGAGGGCGGCGGTGATCTGTGCGCGGTCGGGGGTTCCGACGACCTTCTCGTCGACGACGATAGAGCCGATGCGGCGAATACGCTTCAGCACCATGCGGCCGGACGGCTCGCGGGTCAGACGGTCCTCGACCTCCAGCCTATGCTCCAGCGCGCCGGGATCGACGGGTGCGGCGAGTCGGATGCGGTCGCGGGCGTCCCCGCCCCCAAGTTCGGCCACCGCCAGCCACGGCTCGCGGGCGAGGATGTCCGTCGGGTCGAGGAAGGCGCCGCGCCCGGAGGCGAGCAGGAATTCGCCGGGCTTGCCGCGCGCCTTCGCGATCCGCTCCGGGAAGGCTTCAGCCAGCAGGGCGCCGGGGTCGGCCTCGCCGCCCTGCCCGCCCCCGGCCGCGCGGGACCAGCGCTCGGCCAGCTTCAGCGCGTCGCGGGCGCGCGGGGACCGGTCGCGCTCCAGTCCGCGCAGGCGTTCGCGCAGATCGGGATCGTTCCCGCCCAGACCCGGCTCGGACAGGACAGCGGCGATACGGGCGCCGAGCATGGACAATCCGCCATCGCTCGCCACGGCGGCCATATGCGCCAGACGGGGCGAGAGAGGGATGCGGGCCAGGCGGCGGCCGTGGTCGGTCAGGCCTCCGACGTCGTCGAGGGCGTCGAGGCGCCGAAGTATCTTGCGGGCCTCGGCGAAGGCGCCGGCGGGGGGCTGGTCCAGCAGGGCGAGTCCTTCCGTCGACCGGGCGCCCCAGCGGGCCAGGTCGAGGGCGAAGGCGGTCAGGTCGGCCTCGAGGATTTCGGGACGCTGGTGCGGGACCAGGCCGCGCGTCTGCTCCTCGTCCCAGAGCCGGTAGCAGGCGCCCGGTTCGGTGCGGCCGGCGCGGCCACGCCTCTGTTCGGCCGAGGACCGGCTGACGCGGACGGTGGCGAGGCGGGTCAGGCCGCTGGACGGCTCGAAGCGGGGCACGCGCGACAGGCCGCCGTCGATGACCACCCGCACGCCCTCGATGGTCAGGCTGGTCTCGGCGACGGAGGTGGCCAGAACGACCTTGCGGCGGCCCGGCGCGGCCGGCTCGATGGCGCGGTCCTGCGCGGCCTTGTCGAGGGCGCCGTAGAGGGGGACGACATCGACCGCCGGATCGCGCAGCCGTTCCGCCAGCCGTTGCGCCGTGCGGTGGATCTCACCCTGCCCCGGCAGGAAGGCGAGGATGGAGCCGGTCTCCTCGCCGACGGCCTGGAGGACGGCCCGGGCCATGGCGTCCTCGAACCTTTCGGCGGCGTAGCGGCCCAGATAGCGGGTTTCGACCGGAAACATCCGGCCCTCGGCCTCGATGACCGGAGCCCCATTGAGGAGCTTCGAGACGCCGGCGATGTCGAGCGTCGCCGACATGACCAGCAGGCGGAGGTCGTCGCGCAGGAGCGACTGGGTCTCGCGCGCCAGAGCCAGGCCGAGGTCCGCGTCGAGGCTGCGTTCGTGGAATTCGTCGAACAGCACGGCGCCGACGCCGTCGAGTCCGGGATCGTCGAGGATCATGCGGGTGAAGACGCCCTCGGTGATCACCTCGATACGGGTCTTCGGGCCGATACGGCTCCGCAGGCGGGTGCGGTAGCCGACGGTTTCGCCGGTCGGCTCGCCGAGGGTGGAGGCCATCCGCTCGGCCGCCGCGCGGGCCGCCAGGCGTCGCGGTTCGAGCAGCAGAATCTTCCCGCCCGCCAGCCACGGCTCATTGAGCAGGGCCAGCGGGACGACCGTGGTCTTGCCTGCGCCCGGAGGCGCGGCCAGCACGACCGCTTCAGCCGCGCCGAGGGCGGCCTTCAGCGTATCGAGAACGGCGTGGATGGGCAGCATTGGATGCGGTCTAGCCGCCCCAGGCGCCGGGCGGAAGGCGACCGCTGTAGCGGCCCCTAAATTGCTCTGTTGACAGCCAATTCGGCGCGCCTAACGTCCGGCCGTCGTGGTCGGCCTTTCAAGGGAGGGGCGCACGGTTGGACAAGACAAAAATGGCCGTGACAGGTCGCCCGCCGGGGAACCGGCTCTTTCTCAAAAAATCCGTAGCCCAGATCCAGAAGGAAGCGGCCAGGAGCGAGCTGAAACGCACGCTCGGCCCGATCAATCTGATGAGTCTCGGCATCGGCGCGATCATCGGCGCCGGTATCTTCGTTCTGACAGGCCAGGTCGCGGCGGCGAACGCCGGCCCGGCCATCATGCTGAGCTTCGTGGTCGCGGGGATCGCCTGCGGTCTCGCGGGCCTGTGCTATGCCGAACTGGCCTCGACCATGCCGGTGTCCGGCTCGGCCTACACCTATGCCTATGGCACCCTGGGCGAAGTCTTCGCCTGGATCATGGGCTGGCTGCTGGTGCTCGAATACGGCGTCGCGGCCTCGACGGTCGCGGTCGGCTGGTCCGGCTATGTCGTCTCGATCCTGTCTGATTTCGGCATAAGCCAGCAGCTGTTCCCGGCCATACAGTACGCCGGCGGCGAAGGGCCCCAATGGGCCACCCCGCTGGTCCAGATGGTGCAGGACGCCGGAGCGACCGCCTTCCCGCTGACGGGCACCTTCAACCTGGTCGCCGCCATCGGCATCGCCGCGGTCTGCAGCCTGCTGGTCCTCGGCGTTTCGGAATCGGCGAACATCAACAACATCATCGTCGTCGTGAAAATCGTTGTCCTGCTGACCTTCATCGCCGTGGGGATCCAGTACATCGACCCCTCCAACTGGGTTCCCTTCGTCCCTGAGGCGACGGGCCAACCCGGTCAGTTCGGGGTCGGCGGCATCTTCCGCGGTGCGGCCATCATCTTCTTCGCCTACGTCGGATTCGAAGCGGTTTCGACCGCCGCGGCCGAAGCCAAGAACCCGTCCAGGGATGTCCCGATCGGCATCCTCGGCGCCCTCGTCGTCTGTACGCTCATCTATATGGCCGTCGCCGCCGTCATGACCGGCGTGGTGCCCTACCTCGAGCTGGCGAGCCCGGCGCCGGTGGCCGTCGCCATCGACCGCATGGGTCTGGAATGGGCCAATCTGCCGCTGGCCGCCGCGCCGGGCGGCGAGCTGAACATGATCAGCTTCCTGATCAAGGTCGGCGCCGTCACCGGCCTGTCCTCGGTCATGCTTGTGCTGTGCTACGGCCAGACGCGGATCTTCTACACCATGGCCCGGGACGGTCTGCTTCCCAAGGCCTTCGCCGTGGTGCATCCGAAATTCCGCACCCCGTGGATCGGCACGATCGTTCTGGGCGTCATGATCGCCATAGCGGCGGCCTTCCTGCCCATTTCGATCCTCGGCGACCTGGTGTCGCTGGGGACGGCGACGGCCTTCGCCATCGTCTGCCTGAGCGTCATCTTCCTGCGGGTCAAACACCCCGAGATGGAGCGGCCGTTCAAGGTGCCGGGCGGTATCTTCACCGCGGTTCTGGGCATCCTGGCCTGCCTGTTCCTGGCCAGCCAGAACCTCATCCCGATGTTCCAGCACGCGGCGGAAGACAACCCGCTGCCGCTGATGCTGCTTGGCGGTTACGCCGCGGTCGGCGCGATCCTCTACGCCGCCTACGGCTTCTGGCACTCCAAGCTGGCCAAGGGCATCGACATCACCGAGGACACCGCCCTGTCCAGCCCGGCCGCGGCTCTCGGCGGCGACGTCGACAACGTGAAGGAAGACTGAGAGCGTCCATCGCGGTGACACCGGAAAGGCCCGGGCACATGCCCGGGCCTTTCTCAATTCCGGGAGCCGGCCTTTCCGGGGTCTGATGCAGGCCCATGCATCCCCCCTGTCGAACCGATGACGCCGGCCCGGACCGGTCCGCCGCAAACGCAAAAACGGCCCGGACTCGCGTCCGGGCCGTTTCTGTCTGGAACGTCTGAACCTCAGCCCAGCAGTTGCGGGAACAGGCCGATGATCAGGATCGCGGCGACCGCCAGCGGGCACAGGAAGCGGATCAGGAAGCGCCAGGCGGCGAGCCCGCCGCCCTTGAGCCCGGTTTCGGCGTTGACCAGCTGACGATCCGCGACCCAGCCGATGAAGATGGCGGTGACGAGGCCCGAGAGCGGCAGCAGGAGACGGCCGGTGACGCCGTCTATGGCGTCGAACCAGGTGGCGGTCTCGAAGCCCTGAACGAAGGCCAGCGGCCGCTGATCAGCGAGGACGTTGAACGACAGGGCCGACACCAGGCCGACCAGGAAGACCAGCACGCCGATCCAGACCGAGGCCTTGACCCGCGAGGCGCCGAACTTCTCGGTGACCCAGCCGACCGAAATCTCGAGCAGCGAAACCGAAGACGTCAGGGCCGCGAACAGGGCCAGGACGAAGAACAGCAGGCCGACGATGGCCCCGCCCGGCATGGAATGGAAGGCCGCCGGCAGGGTCTGGAACATCAGGGTCGGGCCGGCGTTCGGCTCCATCCCGACGCTGAACACGATCGGAAAGATCGCCAGGCCGGCGATGATGGCCACGCTGGTGTCGGCGAAGGCGATCATGCCCGAGGTCTGCCCCAGGTTGGTGTCGCGCGAGGCGTAGGCGCCGTAGGCGATCATCGCGCCGCCGCCGAGGCTGAGCGAGAAGAAGGCCTGGCCGAGGGCCGAGCTGAGCACGCCGGGCTCCAGCACACGGCTGAAATCGGGAGTGAACAGATAGGTCACCGCCGCGGCGAAGTCGCCGGTGATAGCCGCGTAGACGGTGATGCCGATGAGAAGGAAGAAGAAGGCCGGCATCAGCCAGGTGGCCGCCGCCTCGATGCCGCCCTTGACGCCGCGGGCGACGATCCAGACCGTGACGACCACGAAAGCCAGCTGCAGGCCGATCAGCAGCGCGGGATTGGCGAACAGGTTCGGCATGAGCTGCTGGATGGTCTCGACCGAGTCGCCGGCATAGGCTCCGGCCATGGGCGTTCCGCCCGACACGGCGGCGAAGACGTCGGCCGCGCTCGTGCCGATGAAATAAACCACCCACCCCGCGACCACGCAGTAGAATGTCAGGATGGCGGTGTTGGCGATCAGGCCGATGACGGCCAGCACGCTCCAGGCGGGACTGGCGCCGGACTGCCGGGCCAGGTAGGCGGCGCTGGCGATCGTCGAGCGCTGGCCGTGGCGGCCGATCAGGCTCTCGGCCAGCAGCAGGGGCATGGCGATGAGCACCACGCAGAGGATGTAGAGCAGGACGAAGGCGCCGCCGCCGTTATTGCCCGCCTCGGTGGGGAACCGCCAGAGGTTGCCCAGGCCGACGGCCGAGCCGGTGGCCGCGAGCACGAAGGCGGCCTTCGAAGACCATCGCGCCTGACCCGGCGCCGAAATGTTTCCAGCCAATTCTCTACTCCCTTGCGGGCGGCACGGTCGGGACCGGCCGCCTCTCGTCATGAGGGCGCGGCGAGCGACACCCGAAGAAGGAACGCCCGGACCGCGAACGGCCCGGGCGTCTCATTTGCCTTACTCGTGGTCCTTGCCGGCCGTCCTGTTCCCCTTGGCGAGGGCGAAGACGACGCCGGACAACAGGGCCAGGGCGATCAGGTTGGGCAGGGCCATGGCGGCGTTGGCGATGTCGCCGAGGCGCCAGACCAGTTCGATCTCCTGGAAGGAACCGACGAAGATCATCACCACCCAGAACAGGCGGAACGGAATCGCCAGCTTCATGCCGAACAGATAGGTCGCGGCGCGCTCGCCGTAGTAGCCCCAGGTGATCAGGGTCGTGAACACGAACAGGATCAGGGCGATCGAGACGACCAGACCGCCGAGCGTGACCGTGCCGAAGAGCGGCATGGGGAAGGCGGTCGCATAGGCCGCCTCGGTCATGGCGAAGCCGGTCAGGTCGGACGTCCAGACGGTGTTCTGCATCACCACGACGCCGTCGGCGCCGGTGTGGGGGAAGGCGCCCTGCACCGCCAGCATCACCAGGCCCGTGGCCGTGCAGATGATGATGGTGTCGATGAAGGTGCCCATCATGGCGAACCGGCCCTGTTTGGCGGGGTCGTCGGTCTGGGCCACGGCGTGGGCGATCGGGGTCGAGCCCTGCCCCGCCTCGTTGGAGAACAGGCCGCGCGCCACGCCCGAGCGGATCGCCAGGATCATGCCGGCGCCGAGGAAGCCGCCGGCGGCGGCATGGCCGGTGAAGGCGCTCTCGAAGATGGTGGCGATGGCGCCCGGAATGGCCTGGAAGTTCAGCGCCAGGGCGATGAAGGCCATGACCAGATAGATCAGGGCCATGAAGGGCACGACCTTCTCGGCGATGGCGCCGATCGACTTGATGCCGCCGATGATGACGGCGAACACGGCGACCGCGACGACGAGGCCCGAACCCCATTCCGGCAGGCCGGTCAGGCCGCTGAAGGAATCGGCGAAGGAGTTGGCCTGGATCATGTTGCCGGTGGCGATCGACGAGAACAGCAGGCCGATGCAGAAGATCACCGCCAGCCAGCCCCATTTCTTGCCGAGGCCGTTGCGGATGTAGTTCATCGGGCCGCCGCGGAAGTGGCCGTCGGGCCCCTTCTCGCGAAAGCGGATGGCCAGGGAGCCCTCGGCGAAGGCGAGCGACATGCCGATCAGGGCCGTGACCCACATCCAGAACAGGGCGCCCGGGCCGCCGAGGGTGATGGCGGTGGCGACGCCGGCGAGGTTGCCGGTGCCCACCTGGCCCGAGAGGGCCGTCGACAGGGCGGCGAACGGCGAGATCTCGCCTTTTTCCTTGTCATCGTTCTTCTTGAACAGGCCGGCGAAGGCCACGCCGAGATGGGTGATCGGGTAGAAGCGCAGCCCGATCATGATCCAGATGCCGACGCCGAGCAGGATCACGACCATCGGCGGGAACAGCAGCACCTGCTCTCCGTGCCAGGTGCCGCCCCAGATGAAGTCGCTGACGTTTGTCACGCCGTCGTAGAAGCCCTGCATCGGGCTTGGATTGTTAGCCATTCGGATTCCCCTCGACCCTCAAGCGGCGCAACTATCCACATGGTGAACGGATTGGCCAGCCGGAATTGGCGGATTTCTCCGTTCGCCGAGGGCGTTCCACAGGCGGGTTTCACCTCCGAACCTTGCCGAACCGCTCCGCTCCGCCTACGAGCGCTGCGGACCTAATGCGGATGTGGCGGAACTGGTAGACGCACTGGATTTAGGTTCCAGCGCCGCGAGGCGTGGAGGTTCGAGTCCTCTCATCCGCACCACCCCTACATCCGGACCCCACGGTCGGCGGATGCAGCCGCCGCGCCTGTCCGGTCCACCGGCTTGGATTTTCCATCCGCTCAAACCTGTGCGAACGTCGGTCTGCCGGAGTTCGATCAGGAGAGTCCCGATGTTTCTGTCCAGTGGCGCCGTGGTCGCTGCCGCGCTTGTATCGGGCGCCGGTCCGGAGGGCGGCTGGGCGACCGTCTTTCACTCGGATGAGGCCGGCTACTACGGGATCCAGACCGGCGGCGTTTACCCCCAGGGGCAGACGAAGACGTTCCCGATCGTCCACGCCACCAATGTGGTCCAGAACAACGGATGCTACTCGCAGGGAGTGTCGCCGTGGGAGTGCCAGGCAAGTCCCAGCCAGATCTGGCCGGTGTCGCACCTCGCCCCGGCGTTCCGGGGGAGCGGCGGCGGCACGATCCCGATGGCTGACCGGGTCACGGAAGACATCGAGCCCGACACGGTGGGCGACAGCTACTACCAGGTCGTCTGCCAGGGCGCGTCGCCCCTGGAGGATCTCGACGAGCCTTACGTCGCGAATCTGGTCCTCCGGTTCCGGAGAATTCTCGAGCGGAATCTCGCCGCGGACAGACGGCGGGATTAAGCCGGCCCCCGGGGTTCCAGGCGCCGCCACGACGTTTACGCCGCCTATGTTCTTGCTTTGTTCTTCCGCTTCAGATACAGGGAGGCATGGCTGAAGCGGCGAAGGGACGGGGGGCGCGGTCGAATGCGACCGGGCGGTTCGAACCGGAGACCGTGGAGGCCTTCGACGACGGCTGGACCGGCGACGACGCCGGGGCGGCGCCCCTGCGCACCACCCTGACGCCCGAGCACGCCCGGACGATCATCGCGCGGAACACCAGTCCGGACATCGGTTTCGACCGGTCCATCAACCCCTACAAGGGCTGCGAACATGGCTGGCTTTACCACCTGGTTACACCGACATGACCGCTGCCCCGAAACTGACACCCGCCGCCCGGGGCCGTGGAGCCAAATCGAACCGCAGCGGCCGCTACGAAGCCACCCAGGTCGAGGCCATCGATG
>JAAXIW010000213.1 GCA_012270135.1 Brevundimonas sp.
CCCCCGACCCGGACCCGCCGCCCGTCCGCCAGCCCCTGATACGCCTCCGCCGTCACCGCGCCCGCCTCTTCCAGCCGCGCCCGCAGGAAGCTGACCGGGTGCCCCTTCAGCGACAGCCGGATGGTCTGGTAGTCGCCCACCACCTCCTCCGACGGCGCCAGCTCCGGCAGCGCCTCCGGCGGCCGCCCGTCCGCCTCGTCCAGCCCCATGGCCTCGAACAGCGGCGCGCCCGCCGCCGGCGCGGCGCCCTTGGCCGCCCACACCCCCTGCCGCCTTGTCAGGTCCAGCGAGCCGTACGCATCCGCCTCCGCCAGCCGGTCCAGCGCCGCCGGCGGCCGCCGCGCCCGCACCCGCAGCGCCTCCCGCGCGGCGCCGGCGCGCTCCGCCCGCACAGCCACGATCCGCTCCGCCCACGCCTCCCGGAATCCGTCGATCGACCGCAGCCCCAGCCGCAGCGCGCGCCGCCGCCGCCGGGGCCGCTTCTCCAGCGTCGCATCCCAGTCGCTGGCGTTGACGTCCGGGTGCCGCACCTCCACGCCATGCTCGCGGGCATCCCGCACGATCTGGGCCGGCGCGTAGAATCCCATCGGCTGGCTGTTCAGGAGACAGGCCGCAAACACGTCGGGATACAGCCACTTCACCCAGGCCGAGACATAGACCAGATGGGCGAAGGAACAAGCGTGGCTCTCGGGAAAACCGTACTCGCCGAAGCCTTTGATCTGGTTGAAACAGTTTTGCGCAAACTCGGCGCTGTAGCCCCGGTCGACCATCCGCCCGACCATTTTCTTCTCGAAATCCCCGACCCTGCCGTTGCGCCGGAAGGTCGCCATGGCGCGCCTGAGACCATTGGCTTCGTTCCCTGAGAACTCCGCCGCCACCATGGCGATGCGCATGGCCTGTTCCTGGAAAAGGGGCACCCCCATTGTCTTACTCAGCACATTGGACAGTTCTTCGGGGTTGTTCGTCGATCCCGGCATGGAGAAGCGGTAGCTGCCCTTACCGTGCTCAGCCTCGTAGGCCCTCCGTTCCATCCGTCGCTGCAGATAGGGGTGCACCATCTTGCCTTGGATCGGACCGGGCCGGACGATCGCCACCTGCACCACCAGATCGTAGAATGTGACCGGCCGGAGCCGGGGCAGCATGCTCATCTGGGCCCGGCTCTCGACCTGGAAAACCCCCAGCGAATCCGCCTTGCACAACATCTCGTAGACGCCGGGGCGCTCTGCCGGCACGGCGGCGGTGTCCGGCAGCGGGCGACCGTAGATCGTCTGGATCATACGGAAGGCGCGCTTCATCGCCGTCAGCATGCCGAGCGCGAGGACGTCGACTTTCATCAGTCTGAGGAAGTCGATGTCGTCCTTGTCCCACTCAATGAAGGTGCGATCGGGCATGGCGGCGTTGCCGATCGGCACAATCTCGAGCAAGGGTGTCTGACTGAGCACGAAGCCGCCGACATGCTGGCTGAGGTGACGGGGGAAGCAGATCAGTTCCGCGGTCATCTCCAGCGCCAGCTTCATACGGGCGGCGTCGCGACGCAGGCCTGTGCGGTCGACATGGCTTTCTTCGACCTTGGCGCCCCACGAGCCCCAGACGGTGTCGGCCATGCGGGCGGTGACATCCTCGGTCAGGCCCAGCGCCTTGCCGACATCGCGAATGGCTGAGCGGGGGCGATAGTGGATGATTGTCGCCACGATCCCGGCGCGGTCCCGACCATAGCGCTTGTAGACCTGCTGCATGACCTCCTCACGCCGCTCGTGCTCGAAGTCGACATCGATGTCGGGCGGCTCCGAGCGCTCGGAGGAGATGAAGCGCTCGATCAGGAGATCCTGCCGGGTAGGATCGACATTGGTGATCCCGAGACAGAAGCAGATCACGGAATTGGCTGCGGAGCCCCGCCCTTGGCAGAGGATGGGATCGGGACGGGACCGGGCCCAGTCGACGATGTCGTGAACGGTCAGGAAGTAGGGAGCGTAGTCCAGAGACCGGACCAGTCTCAGCTCCTTGCGGATCGTCTCGCGGACGTCGTCCGGGACGCCGTCAGGCCAACGGCGCCGGGCGCCCTTCAGGGTCCGGCGGGCAAGCCAGCCCTGCGGCGAATATCCCGGGGGCACGGGTTCATCCGGATACTGATAGCTGAGCTCGCGCAGGGAGAAGGTGCAGGCCGCAACGACGTCCATGGTGCGTGTCAGCGCCGCCTCGTGACCGCGGAACATCCGCGCCATCTGGGCTGCGGGCTTGAGGAAGCGTTCGGCGTTGGCCTGCAGCCGGCGGCCGGCCTTGTCGATGGTGGTCCCCTCGCGGATGCAGGTCAGGAGGTCCTGCAGCCGGCGGCGGTCGGGGTGGTGGTAGAGGACGGCGTTGGTGGCGATCATCGGCGCGCCGGTGCGCCGGGCCATGGCGGCGAGGCGATTGAGCCGCCGCCGGTCGTCGCCGCGCCACAGGGGCGAGACCGCCAGATAGAGCGCATCGGGCCAAGCGCGACGCCAGGCGGTCAGCCGGGCCTCGAAGGCGGCGTCAGGGCTGTGGGGCACGGGGACCAAAGCAATCATGCCGTCGCCGAGGGCCAGCGCCTGTTGGAAGGTCAGCCGCGTTTCGGCCTTCTCGATCCGGTCAGCCTCGGGATCGGCGCCGGGCTGGGGCACCACCTCGCTCTTGCCCAGCGACAGCAGGCGGCAGAGGCGGCCGTAGGCGGCGCGGTCGCGGGGAAAGACGATCAGCTCGGTCCCGTCGGTGAAGCTCAGGCGGGAGCCGATCACCAGCCGGATGTCCGCCTGTTCGGCGCCCATCAGGGCCCGGACGATGCCGGCGAGGGTGTTGCGGTCGGCCACGCCGACGGCGGCCAGTCCGAGCGCCTTCGCCTGCAGCATGAGCTCGGCGGGGTGAGAGGCCCCTTCGAGGAAGCTGAAATTGGTCATGGCCCCCAGCTCGGCGTAGTCGCCGGTCCAGCCGGTCAAGACAGCACCCCGTGCATCCACCAGGTCGGGGAGCGCTCCTCGGGGCCGCCGGCGTATTCGCGGCCATAGAGGCCTTCGCGGAAGACCCAGTAGCGGCCGCCCTCGACATCCTCGAGGCAGTAGTAGTCGCGGGTGCGGGCGCGGGCGGCGCGCCACCATTCGGGCGACAGACGTTCGGGACCCTCGGCGCGGACGACGCGGCGGGGGGCCCGGCGCCAGGTGAAACGGGCCGGAGCGCCGTCGGGCAGGTCGAACAGCGGGTCCTGGATCGGCTCGGGCGGGTCGAGCAGCAGGATCGGGCGGCGACCCATGCCGCCCGGATCGGCCTCGACGCGGCGGCCCAGGGCGGGCGCCAGTCGTTCGGCGCGTTCGGGGATCCAGCAGTCGAGGGCTTCCGGCGTCAGCACGCGGGCCTCGCCCAGCCGGGCTGTAAGCCGGTCGATCAGGGCGGCGAGGCTTTCGGCCTGTTTCGCCTCGGCCCCGCTCTCCAGCGTTGTCTGGGCGGCGGCCATCGGCTCGACCACGTCGGCGGTCAGCATCAGGGCGTCGAGGCCGAAGCCAAGCTCCAGCCGGCCCAGACCGGCCTCGCGGAACAGGCGCAGCCAGACGGAAGCGTCTCGGCCGGGGCGGCCCATGCGGACGGACAGCGAAGTGGTCCGGCCGTCGGAGCGGAAGCCGGTCAGGGTCAGGGCCCGCGCGCCCTGGCCGTCGCGCTCCAGCGGGGCGGCGAGATCGGCCGCCAGTCCGGGCAGCCGGGCCTCGACCCCCTCGAGATCGGCGACCGGCTCCATCCAGGTCTCCCACGCCCGGTAGCGGGGCGGCGGGCGGACGGGGACGAGGGCCTCGCCGGCGTGGCCGAGGGCCTGATCCAGCCGCCGGACCAGATCGACGCCGCCGTCGTTGCGGAAGCGGCGGGCGAGGCCGGCGCGGGGCATGGGGTAGAGGTCGCCGATGCGCTTGAGGCCGAAGCGGCGGGCCTGGGCCAGGGTGCGGTCCCGGATGCGCAGGGCCTCGACCGGCAGGGGGGCGAGCCGGTCGCGAACATCGTCCTCCGTGGCGATCGGGGCCGCTCCACCCTCGCCGTCACCCCAGCGGGCGAGGGCCCAGGCCGCGCCGGGCGTGGGCGCCAGGGCGACGCGGGCGGGCGCTCCGGCCTCGGCCAGCCGCTGGCGGATCTGGCGCAGCAGCGCCGCCTCGCCGCCGAACAGGTGGGCGGCCCCGGCGACGTCGAGGAACAGACCCTCCAGACCCTCGTCCGACGGGTCGATGCTGACCGAGGGCGACCAGCGCTCGGCCCAGCAGGCCAGCGCCTTCAGGGCCCGGGCGTCGGCGGCCGGATCGGCGGCCTGGCACAGCAGGTGCGGGATCATGGCCCGGGCGTCGGCCTGGGTCTGGCCGCGCCGCAGGCCGGCGGCCCGGGCGGCCGGATTGAGGGCGTGGATCACCGCCGCGCCCCGGTTGTTCTTGAGGATCAGGGCGAAGGGGTTGCGGGGATCGTCGACCGGCTCAGGCGGCGAGGCCGGACGGCGCGCCCGTTCCAGCGACCGACGGCGGACCGAGATCGGCCAGTCGATCAGCCAGACGGAGACGATGCGTCTCATCATCCTGCTCCAGCATCCAGGCGCCGGGCCGCTCGCCCCGGCCGCGCGTCAATTCGGCGACAAGGCGGGCCGGGCCGGGAGCGCGGTCGTCCTCGGGGTCCACGGCGCTGGCCTGCGTCGATATCCGCCAGCGGCGGCGGGCGGCGCTGAGCCCGTCCAGCCCGCGCGACAGGATCAGGCCGACGGCCTCGCCCTGCTTCGCCGCGAAATCGAGCCGGCGCGTCTGGGCCAGGCTGGCGCCCTCGATCGCGCCGAGGCCCAGCGACACCGCCCCGGAGCGCAGCCCCTGCTCCATGACCCACAGCGCCTCGGCCAGGGAGGCGGCCGGGGCGAGGATCAGCGGAACCCCCGGAACGCCGGGGCCGTAGGGGCGGCCGTATTCCACGAACCAGCCCCTGGGCGCGGTCATCAGCACCGGCCGGTCGTCGCCCCCGCGCCGCCGGGACAGGGCGAACAGCAAGGCCGCGGCCACGTCGCGCGGCAGGGGGGCGCAGGCCTCCTCGAGCGGGGCGGGCGCTTGCGGGAACGGGTCCTGTGACAGGATGGGCGAAGGGGTCATGATCATTCAGACGCTGAATGTTCATTGTTTGTTCCAGATGAAACGGAGAGTCAAACGGGGAATCGGATTCGTCCCCGCCGGGAATTTCATCCGGGTGAAACCGGAAAAAACGGTGTGGCGGAGTCGGCAGGGTCGACATCGGCCGCGAAAATTCGGTGTGGCAGAGTCGGCAGAGTCGACATCTCCCGAAGCACCCATAGGCGCCGCTGCAGCCGCTGCGCCTCACGACCTCACGATTTCAAAGACCCGCCGGCAGCAGGGCCGGGCTGGACTGACATGGGAGGCCGGGAGCGAGGATCAAGGACGAAAGAGGAATAAATTCCTCCGTGTCGGGCGCCTTGTCATCCCCGGCTTGTTTCCAAGAGACGCACCGCGCTGACACCCACGGCGATTGATGACGACGCAGTCGGTCCAAGCGCCAGCTGGGGGTGGAAAGCGGACGTCAGGCAGGCGCTAGCCGGCGGTCATAACCATCCTGACCAATTCCGAGAGGCTGTCAGCCTGCATCTTGGTCATAGCATTGGCCCGATAGACCTCGACCGTGCGCGGGCTGATGCCGAGGTCGAAGGCGATGACCTTGTTGGCGTGACCCCTAACCAGACCATCGACCACATCGCGCTCGCGGGGCGAAAGGGAGTCGAGACGCGCGGTGATCTCTCGCCGTTCGGCGTTGGCCGAAGTCGCCTTGGCGGCCTGATCCAGAACGCGGTGGATCGAGGCGAGAAGAACCTCGTCATCGAACGGCTTTTCGATGAAGTCGACGACGCCTGCGCGCATCGCCTCGATGGCGAGCGGCACGTCGGCGTGACCGGTGATGACGATGACGGGCTCGACGGACCCGCTGTCGCGCAGGCGGCGGGCGAGTTCGAGGCCGGTCATCTCGGGCATGCGGACGTCGGTCACGATACAGCCTGCCGGACGGTCGGTCTCGGCGAGGAAGGCGAGCGCGGAGTCATATGTCCGGGCCGTCAGCTCGGCCGCTTCCAGCAGGAAGGCGACGGAATCGCGCACCGCCGCGTCGTCGTCGATGACGTGGATGATGGTGTCAGTCGCCATCGGCAGCCTCCTCCTCGAGTCGAGCGCGCAGGAGCGTGAAATGGAAGACGGTCCCGCCGCCCGGATTCGGTTCAAACCAGATGCGGCCGCCATGGGTCTCGACGATGGTGCGCGAGATGGAAAGTCCTACGCCCATGCCGCTCCGCTTGCTGGTCACGAACGGCTGGAACAGCTGATCCGCCAACTCGTCGCCTACGCCCGCGCCGGTGTCGGAGACCGAGACCTCGACGAAATCGTCGTTCACGGGAGACACGGCGATCACCAGCTCGCGCCTGGGCGACTGCTCCATGGCGTCCAGGCCGTTGCGGATCAAGTTGAGCAGCACCTGCTGGATCTGGACCTTGTCGGCGAGGACCCGATCGGCGGCGGGGTCAATCTCGAACCGCACCCGCACACCGTGCTCGCGGGCGCCGACCAGGGCCAGTGCGCTGGCTTCTTCCATGAGTTTCGGCAGGTCCTCGATCCGCCGCTCGGTCTCGCCGCGCGCCACGAATTCGCGCAGCCGGCGGATGATGACGCCCGCCCGGAGGGCCTGGTCCGCGGCCTGGTCGAGCGCGTTTGCAATCCGGTCCTCGCCCACTCCCCGCGACGCCAGCAGCCGTTTCGAGCCCTTCAGATAGTTGGAAATGGCGGTCAGGGGCTGGTTCAGTTCGTGCGCCAGGGCCGACGCCATTTCGCCGAGCGCGGTCAGCCTTGAAACCCGCACGAGATCGCTCTGCAGCTCCTGCATCCGGGCCTCGGCCTGCTGGCGTTCGGTCAGGTCGCGGACGAAGCCGGTGAAGAAGCGGCCCTCGGCGGTGCGCATCTCGCCTACGGCGAGTTCCATCGGAAAGGTCGAGCCGTCCTTGCGATAACCGACCACCACCCGACCGAGACCGATGATGCGGCGTTCGCCCGTCCGGTAGTAGCGCTGCAGATAGCCGTCATGCGCCTCGCGATGGGGCGAGGGCATCAGCACGCTGACGTTCTGTCCGAGCGCCTCGTCGACAGACCAGCCGAAGAGCCGCTCGGCCGTCGGGCTGAAGGCGCGGATGAGCCCGGTGTCATCGATCAGGATCATGGCGTCGGGGATGGTGTTCAGTATAAGCCGGAGGTGGGTCTCGCGGGCGGAGAGTTCGCGGTGGGCGCGCTGGAACCACTCGCCGCCCATCGTCACCGCCGCCGCCACCCCGACGAACAGGGCGGCCTCGATCCCGAGGGCCGGGGTGAGAGGCGACAGCAGCAGGCCCGCGCACAGGCCGATCAGCGCCGCGGCGGCTCCCGGCGCCCAGCCCCCCATGGCTGCGGCGACCACGACAGCGGGGACGAAGACAAGGAAGGCCCCGTGGTCGCCGATCCGTTCGCCCAGTGCAGCGCGCAGTCCCGCGCCGGCCAAGGCGACGATCAGCGCCGCCGCGACCGCCATCCACCGCGAGGCCGGGCGGATGAGGGCCGAGGGCGCTGTCTCGGGGGACTGGAAGGCTCGCATCGATGTTCCTTGCCCCGATTGGCGGGTCTCCGCGCCTCCGGGATTCCCCTTAAGGCGAAGACCCGAATACCGCCGCCGGGCGCACGCTTCTACACCGGTCGCATCTTCAAGACGCCGCGCAGCGGCCCGGACCCTTTCCGGATCACCAGGAGCAATGGCCATGACCGCCCCCCTCGTCGACCTGTCGGTTCACCATCAGCCCAAGGGTCTCTCGGACCGTGTCGCCTTCGGTTTCACCAAGCTGCTGCGCTTCTGCGCCGACACCTTCTTCTCCAAACGCTACGGCCACCGCGCCGTCGTTCTCGAAACCGTGGCGGCGGTGCCCGGCATGGTCGGCGCGACCATCAACCACCTGAGCTGCCTGCGCCGCATGTGCGACGACCGAGGGTGGATCAAAACCCTGATGGACGAGGCCGAAAACGAGCGCATGCACCTGATGACCTTCATCGAGATCTCGAAGCCGACCCTGTTCGAACGCTTCGTCATCGTGTCGGTGCAGTGGGTCTTCTACCTGTTTTTCTTCGCCCTCTACCTGGTGCACGCCAAGACGGCCCACCGGGTGGTCGGCTATTTCGAAGAGGAGGCGGTCATCAGCTACACCCACTACCTTGCCGAGATCGACGAAGGCCGCAGCCCTAACGTGCCGGCGCCCGAGATCGCCAAACGCTACTGGGGACTGGCGGACGACGCGACCCTGCGGGATGTGGTGCTGGTGGTCCGCGCCGACGAAGCCCACCACCGGGACGTCAACCACGGCTACGCCAACGAACTGGGCGGCCTTCCGATCCAGGCGGTTGCCCCCTGTCCCCCGCATGTTGCGCTGGAGCCGACCTGGAAGGCGGCTGCCTGACTGCACTCCTGCCAAGCCGCCCCAAGCCTCCCGTGGCAGCGCCACGGGAGGCTTGCCTTATCAGACCCCGCCTGGCGCTGAGCGGCCGCTGACGTCCGCAACAGGTCGAAAGCCGCCCTGCCCCTACCGCCGCGCCTTCAGCTCGTCGCCGATTTCGGTCAGAAGGGTTTCGGAGGGCGTGGGGGCAGGGGGGACGGCTGCGGGCTCGGCACACTGCTGCCGGGTCAGACGGTTGA
>JAAXIW010000373.1 GCA_012270135.1 Brevundimonas sp.
CTGTCACCGGCGCGGGGTCGTCATGCGGCGGGTCCCGCGTCGGGGCCAGCGTCTGTGTCGCGAACACCGTCGCCGCCAGGGCGAAGCCGACGGTCAGCCCGACGCCCAGCAGCACATGGCCGGGGTGGCGGCCCTCCGCGTTCAGGAATCCGGTCGCGGCGTCGCGCGCGTCGTCCAGGGCGTCGTCGATGCTCATCAGCTCCCTCCGGTGGCGTCGGGAGCGGAATGGGCGGGGAGGGGGCCTAGTTCCCCGTCGCGCTCTTGTCCGGCGCGATCTCGGTCATCGCCGACTGCAGATAGTTCTGCTCGCCCAGCTGTTCGATCAGCTTGTGCTGCGCCTCGAGGAAGTCGATGTGCTCCTCGGTGTCGGCGAGGATCTCGGTCAGGATCTGGCGGCTGATGAAATCCGACGCCGCCTCGCACTGGGCGACGCCGGCGATCAGCGCATCCCGCCCGCCGAGTTCAAGCGACAGGTCGGCGCCGAGGCATTCGACCGCGCTCTCGCCGATCTTCAGCTTGTGCAGGTCCTGCAGGTTCGGCAGGCCGTCGAGGAAGAGCACCCGCTTGATCAGCTTGTCGGCGTGTCTCATCTCGCCGATCGACTCGTCGTAGATGATCTGGCCGAGGTGTTTCAGCCCCCAGCTCTCGAACATCCGGGCGTGCAGGAAATACTGGTTGACCGCCGTCAGCTCGTTGGTCAGCACCGCATTCAGCGTGCGGATGATCGCGGGGTCGCCCTTCATGGCCTCAGTCCTCAGGTCGGGCGGCGAACGACTCGCGTCCGCCGCTGGGAGACGCCGTTCATACCACGAACGAACGCCCTGTGTTCACCTGCGAACACTTCTCACGACATTGATATTGCGAGTAAAACTCGCCCGCAGCTACTCGGCGGCGAGCGCGAAGGCCTGACGGCTTTCCTGGATCATCTCGCGCATCTCGCAGACGCATTTGGCGCACTGCGCCGCGCACTGATGGCGCGCGAAGACGTCGCGCGGCCGCGTCGCGCCCGCCTCGATGGCCGAGGCGACGTCACGCTTGCGAAGGCCGTTGCAGTTGCAGACGTACAAGGGAGCGAACCCGCGAGAGATTGCGAATGGTTCTCTCTAACAGGTCGAATGCGGCGAATGCAAGTCGTTCGCAGCGCCGTCGTCAGCTTTCGACCGTTGCCGTGCCCAGGGAACTCTGGTCACCTGCTCTCCGGTTGTGGGGGATGACATGGCGCACGGCTTGCGAACTCTGGTCGGGGGCGGTCTCTTCGCCCTCGCCATTCTGGCCGGGGGCGACGCCGCGGCCTCTGAAGAGCCGGGGCTGGCCGCTTTCGGCTCGATCGCTGAACTTCAGGCCGCCGTCGCGGCGGGCCAGACCCAGACCGGGCCCGCGACCGATCCCAAATGTCCGCCCGAGCTGGAAGAGTGCCGGAACCGCGAGATCGAGGAAGTCGTCGTCACCGGCTCGCGGATCGTCTCCGGGCCGACCATCACCAACAATCAGGAAGCCGGCGTCGACGAGGGCGACATCGTCAAGGCGCGCGGCGACACGCTCGTCATCCTGCGCCGCGGCCGGCTGTTCAGCGTCTCGACCGCCGGCGGGGGTCTGCGCGCCATGGACGCGATCGACGCCTACGCACCAGGGGTCGTCCCCGTAGTCTACGACGACTGGTACGACGAGATGCTGGTGTCCGGCGATTGGGTCGTCGTCATCGGCTACAGCTACGGCCGTGGCGGAACCGAGATCAATCGCTTCCGGATGGACGCCGCCGGACGCTTCACCTTCGTCGACAGCCACCATCTGACGTCCGATGACTACTATTCCTCGCGCAACTACGCCTCGCGCCTGATCGGCGAGGAATTGGTGCTCTACACCCCGGTCGACGCCGGTCGCGTCGAGCCACTGAAGGATCTGCCCATGCTGTCGCGCTGGCGGATCGACCGGGACCCCGTGCGGACCACCGTCGTCCCTGTCGAGAACATCTACCGTTCGCCGGAAACGGGGGACGACGGTCGCGTCGCCGACACCCTTCACACCATCGTCCGTTGCGATCTGACGGCGGCCGAGCTGGCCTGCGGAGGGGTGGCCATCCTCGGTCCCCGGTCCCGCAACTACTATGTCGCGTCGAGCGCCGTTTACGTCTGGATGGCGGACGGACACTGGGACTGGGATACCGCGCCCAAGGGCGAGGAGCCCCCCGCGTGGCTCTATCGCGTCTCCCTGGACGGTGCGGCGCCCCAGGTCGCGGCGACGCGCGGCATCCCCATCGACCAGTTCTCGTTCCGCGAAGATCCTGAGGAAGGCAGCATCGCCGTCATGGTCGTGTCGCAGGGACGGGGCGAGAGCATGTGGGGGGCGGAGGCGGCCCGCGGTCGCGCGGCGCTCCTGATCCTGCCGTTCTCGCGCTTCGGCGACGGAAGCGACGCGCCTGACGACGACGATTATCGCATCCTTCCGGCGCTGGGCGAGAGCTATGAGGCCCGCAACCGGTTTGTCGGCGACCACCTGCTATATTCCAGCACGGTCTACAACGGCGGCTGCCGGTGGTGCGCAAGGGATGACGACGTTCTGCCGCCCTACGAAGGGGTGCTGACCATCGTTCCGCTGAAGGACGGGCCGGTCCAGCGTTATATGCTGCCGGGCAAGATCGGCCGTATCGAAGAGATGGGCCGCGACGCCATGGTGGTCTCCACCACCGAGGACGACATGTCCTTCACCACCGTCGCCCTGACCGGCCTGCGGCCGGTGATCTCGGACCAGTTCGTCATCCTTTCCGCCGAGGAATCGGAAGAGCGCAGCCACGCCTTCTACTTCATGCCCGACCGCGACAGCGCCGACGGGTCGCGCGGCGTGTTGGGCCTGCCGGTCTTTCGCCGTCTCGATCCGGATGGCGGGTCCCATTTCGACGACGGGCGTTCAGAGATCGGCGCGCTCGCCTTCATGCGCCGGGGCGGGAGCCGCCTGACGGCGTTGGGTACGCTCGACGCCACCCCGGGGGCCGCGCGCGCCGACGACGGGTGCGTGGCGTCCTGCTACGACTGGTACGGCGACGCCCGGCCGATCTTCCTCAATGACCGCATATTCGGCCTGCTCGGATCCGAATTGGTCGAAGGCCGCGAGCGGGCGGGCCGCCTGCGGGAATTGCGCCGTATCGACATGACGCCTCCGGCTCCGTCGGGCCCGCGGCCCTACTATCTGGATTGACCCCGGCCGCCTTCCGCCGCACTTCCCCCGCATGGCCAGAGAACCCGTCGTCCCGCCGCGCCCGCCCTGCCGGCTCTATCTGATCACCCCGCCGGCGATCGCCGAGCTCGCTGGCTTCGCGCGCGAGCTTGAGGCGGCTCTGGATGCCGGCGATGTGGCCGCGCTGCAGATACGCCTCAAGCCGGCCGAGGACGCCGCTATCCTCGCCGCGGTCGAGGCCCTGGCGCCCGTCGCCCGCGCCCGTGGCGTGGCGGTGATCCTCAACGACCGGCCCGACCTCGCCGCCCGCTCCGGCTGCGACGGAGTCCACATCGGCCAGTCCGACGCCTCCCTGGCCGAGGCGCGTCGGGTCATGGGGCCGGACGCCATGATCGGCGTAACCTGTCACGACAGCCGCGAACTGGCCATGGACGCCGCCGAGGCCGGCGCCGACTACCTCGCCTTCGGGGCCTTCTTCCCGACCGAACCGAAACAGACCACGCATCGGCCCGATCTGGAGACTCTCTCCATCTGGCAGGAGACGGTCGAGATCCCCTGCGTCGCCATCGGCGGCGTGACGCCCGACAACGCCGGCGCCCTCGCGGCGGCGGGCGCGGATTTCGTCGCGGTCTGCGCGGCGGTCTGGAATCATCCCGACGGCCCCGCGGCCGCGGTCCGCCAGTTCAATCAGGTGCTGGCCGAAAACGCCTGACCTTCAGGGGATATTAGGAAGCGGCGGGGTAGGGAAACCGCAAGACAAGGCCGCATCCCCGGGACTCCCATGCTCATGAGCCGCGCGCTCGACCCGTCTGAACCGGTTCCGGCCCCCGAGGTCGCCCCGGCCGCACGCCCTGCTCCGGCGATCCACGCCAACAGCGCCATGGCCTTCTTCCGGGAGCCTCTGGCCCCGATCTTCACCGCCGTGACGGTGCTGATCCTCGTCGTGGTGGCCATCCAGTTCGCCCGCACGGCCGGTCTCGTCGCGGCGCTCTGGGCGGCGGGCGGCGTGGGCGTCGCGGTCTGGCTCCGCAACGCCCGGGGGACGCTCTACGACCTTTGCTTCGGGGGACTGCTGGCCACCGGCATCGCCGCCGGGGAGCTTCTGGCCGGCAACTCCTATCTCCTGACGGGCCTGTTCACCGTCACCAACATGCTCGAGATCAGCGTCGCGGTGCTGCTGGCCCGGCGCTTCGCCCCGACACTCAACCTGGCGACGGTCGAAGGCGCCTGTCGCTTCCTGCTCAGCGCCGCCGTCATCGCACCCGTTCCGGCCGCCGCCGTCACCGCCGCCGGACTCTATATGATCAATGGCGCCGACCCGCTCTATTCGTTCCAGACCTGGTGGTTCGGCCATGCTCTCGGCATCGCCGTGCTCGGCTCGTTCGGCCTGTCCCTGACCCGGCGTCATGTGGTCGGCCTGCGCCAGCCGTTGCGCGCCCTCGAAGCCGCCGTCCTGCTCGCCCTGCTGGTAGCCGTCTGCGCGGTGGTGTTCTTCCAGTCCAGGGTTCAGGTCGGCTTCGTGGTCATCCCGGTGTTGATCCTGTTCGCGGCCCGCTTCCGGGTGCTCGGGGTCTCCACGGCGCTGGTCATCGTGGCCCTGACCGCCGTCGGCGGGACGATGCTGGGCCGTGGACCGTTCATTTCCGCCGGTCCGGACCTCGCCGACCAGGCCCTGCTGGCCCAGCTGATGGTCCTGTTCGGCTGCATGCCGATCCTGCTGGTCGCCTCGTTGCTCGAGGAGCGCGACCGCCTGTCCGACCGCGCCAAGGCCGGTCAGGTTCGCGCCGAGCGGGCTTCCGAGGCCAAGTCCCGCCTCCTCGCCAACGTCGCCCACGAGATCAAGAGCCCCGTCGGGGGCGTCATCGGCATCGGCGAACTGTGGAAGACCGGCCAGCTGGGCGAGATCACCCCGACCCAGGGCGAGATGGCCGAGATGCTGGTCAAGACCGCGCGCCAGGTCGAGGCGCTCGCCCACGACCTCCTGGATGTGGCCCGCGCCGAATCCGGCGCCGTCAAGGTCGAGCTGCGCCCCACCGATGTCCCGGGCGTGCTGGAGGACGTCCGCCGCGCCACCGCCCTGCGGCCCGAGGCGAAGGACATCCGCCTGCATGTGATCAGCGAGGGCGATGGTCTCGTCGCCCTGGCCGATTCCCAGCGCCTGACGCAGGTGATCGCCAACCTCGCCTCCAACGCGGTCAAATACGGCGGCGCCGGCGGACTGGTCGTATTCCGCGCCACCAAGGTCTACGACGGCGTCCGCATCGAGGTGATCGACCGCGGTCCGGGGTTGTCGGCGGACAAACAGGCTCAGCTGTTCGAGCCGTTCAACCGGCTCGGCCTCGAGCGCTCGACGGTCGAGGGCCACGGCATCGGCCTGGCCCTGGCCAAGCGGCTGGTCGAGCTGCAGGGCGGAACGATCGGCGTCGTCTCGACGCCGGGCGAAGGCGCCGCCTTCTGGGTCGAACTCCCCGCCGCCTGACCGGCCCGATCTCCCATTGCGGCGTTGCGTCGCGCGTCGGAAGGCGCATGGACGAAGCGTCGCCACGGGTGTAAGGCCCTACAAATCCTAGGGCTATTATAGGGGAATCGCCGTGGAATTCGACGCGTTGCTGCTGTCGCGGATGCAGTTCGCCTTCACCGTCGCGTTTCACATCCTGTTCCCGGCCTTCACCATCGGCCTGGCGGCCTTCCTTGCCGTGCTCGAAGGGCTCTGGCTCTGGACGAAGCGCGACGCCTTCAAGACCCTCTACCTGTTCTGGGTGAAGATCTTCGCCATCAGCTTCGGCATGGGCGTCGTCTCCGGTGTGGTGCTCAGCTACCAGTTCGGCACCAACTGGTCCGAATTCATCCGCCTGACCGGCGGCGTCATCGGCCCCCTGCTGGCCTATGAGGTGCTGACCGCCTTCTTTCTCGAGGCCTCCTTCCTCGGGGTCATGCTGTTCGGCTGGAAGAAGGTCGGACCCCGGCTCCACTTCCTCGCCACCGTTCTGGTCGCGGTCGGGACCAGCATCTCGGCCTTCTGGATCCTGTCCGCCAACAGCTGGATGCAGACGCCGCAGGGTTTCGAGATCATGGCCGACGGGCGCTTCGTGGCGACCAGCTTCATGGAGGTCATCTTCAACCCCAGCTTCCCGTCGCGGCTGGTCCACATGCTCCTGGCCGCCTTCCTGACCACGGGTCTGGTCGTCGGCGCCGCCTCGGCCTGGCGCGTGCTCAGGGAGCGCGCCGATCCTGCCGCCGCCGGCTGGACCGAGAGCCGCATTTCGCTGGTCATGGCGATCGGAATGGTCGCCGTGGTGGCCCCCCTTCAGCTCGTCGCCGGTCACTGGTCGGGCGAGGTCGCGCACGAGTATCAACCCTCCAAGACCGCCGCCATCGAAGGCTATTGGGAGACCCGCGCCGACCAGCCTTTCATCGTTTTCGGCATCCCGGATCGCGAGGCGGGGAAGAACCATCTCGAGGTCGCCATCCCCGGCGTCGGCAACGCCATCCAGAACCTGCCGCGTGACGAGGTCATCCAGGGGCTCGACGCCTGGCCGCGCGAGGACCAGCCCCCGCCGGCCATCCCCTTCTTCGCCTTCCGCATCATGGTCGGGCTCGGCCTGCTGATGATCGCCCTGGGTGGCGTCGGCGTCTTCCTGCTGTGGCGGCGGCGGCTGTTCGAGAGCCGCTGGTTCCTGCGTTTCTGCGTCGCCATGGGCCCCTCCGGCTTCATCGCCGTGCTGGCCGGCTGGATGGTCACCGAGGTCGGCCGCCAGCCGTGGGTCGTTCATGGGGTGCTCCGCACCCGCGACGCGGTCTCGCCGGTCACGGCCGGAGACGTGGCGACCAGTCTGATCGCATACATCGCTGTATACGATATCGTCTTCACCTCCGGCGCAATCTTAATCCTGCGCTAGATGTCCGAAGGGCCGGTCGCCGCTCTCGCCGAGCCCGCGCCGCGCCAGGATCGCGCCCCCGGCTCGCCGCTGGCCAAGGCGCCCGAAGACACCACCCCGGGGGAGGACAACTGATGCTCGACCTGCCGCTGATCTGGGCCGGGCTGATCGCCGTGGCCGTCCTGCTCTACGTCACCCTCGACGGTTTCGACCTGGGCATCGGCATCCTCTTCCCCTTCGCGCGCTCGAAGGAGGAGCGGGATGTGATGATGAACACCGTCGCTCCCGTCTGGGACGGCAACGAGACCTGGCTGGTGCTGGGCGGGGGCGGTCTGCTGGCGGCGTTTCCGCTGGCCTATTCGATCGTCATGCCGGCCTTCTATCTGCCGGTTCTGCTGATGCTGGCGGGGCTGATCCTGCGCGGCGTCGCCTTCGAGTTCCGTTTCCGGGCGCGCGACCGCGGACGCAAATTCTGGACCCAGATGTTCGCGGGCGGGTCGATCCTTACCGCCATCGCCCAGGGCCTGATCCTCGGCGGCTTCATCCAGGGCGTGACCGTCGAGAATTCGCGCTTCGCCGGCGGGACCTTCGACTGGCTGACGCCCTACACCCTGCTGGTCGCCGCCGGGATCGTCGCCGGCTACGCCCTGCTCGGCGGGGCCTGGCTGATGATGAAGACCACCGACAACCTGCACGGGGATGCCAAACGCTGGACCCTGGTCAGCGCCGCCGCGGTCGCTGTCCTGCTCGCCGCCGTCAGCCTCGCCACCCTGTTCGTCCACCCCCGCATCGCCGCTCGCTGGGGCTTCGAGGTCGGCGCCGGCCTCGCCGTGGACTGGGCCACGCTGGCGCCCCTCCTGCTCATCCCGGCGCTCGGCCTCGCCGGTTTGGTCCTGGTGGTCGCCATGGCCCGCCGCGGTTCGCACCGCTGGCCCTTCGCCGGCGCCATGCTGGTCTTCCTGTCCGGCTATCTGGGCCTCGCGGCCAGCTTCATGCCGACCATCGTGCCCTATGACATCGGCTTCCGCGAGGCCGCCGCGCCCGACAACGCCCTCGGCCTGATGCTGGTCGGCACGGCCGCCATCCTGCCGCTGATCCTCGCCTACACCGGCTGGGTCTACTGGGTGTTCCGCGGCAAGGTCACGACGGAGACCGGCTATCATTAGGGTCGAGCCACCCCCCGGTCCCAACGACGCCCCCGGCCCGTTGTGGAAGCGGCTGGCCTGGTTCGCCGGCCTCGCCGTCGCAGCCTCGGCCGTGACCGCCGCCGTCGCCTATGCGCTCAGTGCCTGGCCGGTCATGGGCTGCGGCGCGAACTTCGCCTCCCTGTTGATCACCGCCGCATCCGTCGCCGCCCTGCTCCTCGCCGCGCCCCAGACGCCGCCGCAGACGCCGCCGCCCGGCGCTGACATCACCAGCAGTCTGAACAGCGGCCCGCCGCGCCCCGCCGAATACTTCGCGCCCGAGCCGCGACCCGAGCCCGAGCC
>JAAXIW010000238.1 GCA_012270135.1 Brevundimonas sp.
GAACCGGTTGAAGCCCGGCTGCGCCGGGATGACGGGCAGCCCTCGTCGATGCGCTTCAGCGCCCGCCGGCCCTGAGCAGGGCGGCGCGGGCGGCGGCGAGGCGCGAGGGCACGAGGCCGCGCAGGGAGGCGGCGGCGCCGAGGCGTTTGACGCCCGCCTCCTGGCCCTTGCGCCAGACCACCTCGGCCTCGACGGCGGTGGCCTGGGTGATGTCGATGACCACCACGCGCTTCGGCAGGGCGAGGTTGCGGTCGAGCCGCAGCCGCGCGCCCGAGCCGGACTGGTCGACGATCAGACAGGGCAGTTCGAGACCGGGCGCGAGCACGACGCCGCGCAGGTTGGCGGGCGAACGGGGCTGCAGCCGGCGGTCGTCGGGACGGTCCATCAGGGAATAGCTATCGGGTTACGGTTTCGATCCAGTTTCACCGTCACGTCGGCGCGAACGCCGCCGTCGAGCATGCGCCGGGTGAGGCGCTCGAAATACTGGATGAAGCCGGCGAGGCGACGGCGCTCGTCGGCGGGCAGGTCGCGCGGCGCGACGCCCAGAAGGTCGGCCTCCTGCTGGCAGCGCCAGTCGAGGACGACCTCGAACCCGGGCGCCTCGAGGAACAGGATGGCGTCGAACCGTTCGGCGAACCCGGCGTAGGCCCCGGCGACATGGCTGTTGACCGCCCGCCGCCAGACGCCGTCGGCATCATGGTCGCGCTCGAGGGCGTTGACCGGTTCGTCGAGCGCGGCCTCGTCCTCGGCGACCGCCCCCAGGCACCAGGCGTCGACGAGGATGGCCTTGGGCCGTCCGGAATGGATGCGCCAGTCCCGGATCGGACGGCGGTCGTCGCCGCGCTTGTCGAAGTCGGGGATCAGCACCCTGTCGTCAGGCCGCGCCGTGGTCAGCGACTTGATCAGCCGGGTCAGGAGGCGGAGATCGTGCGTGCCCGGGGGACCGCGGGTCAGGAACAGCGGGTGGACTTCCTCGGCCATCGCCTCGCGCCGGGCCCGGGTCAGATAGACGTCGTCGATCGAGATCTGCGCCGCCCCGAAGGTCTCGGCCGCCTCGCGCGCCAGGGTGGTCTTGCCCGACCCCTGGGCCCCGACGATGCCGATCAGCGGCGGCCGTTCCCACGGGCCCTCGACGATCAGCCGGCCGACCTGGTCGATCAGGCGCGGATCGGCGCGGCCCGGGGGCGACATGCTCAGTGCTGGTTTTCGGGCAGGCGGACGATCAGGCCGTCGAGATCGTCGCTGACCCGGATCTGGCACGACAGGCGGCTGTTCGGCTGAACGTTCTCGGCGAAGTCGAGCATCGACTCCTCCATGGCCGAGGCGCGGCCGGTCTCGGCCTGGAACGCCTCGTCGACATAGACGTGGCAGGTGGCGCAGGCGCAGGCCCCGCCGCAGTCGGCGTCGATGCCGGGCACATTGTTGCGGATCGCGCCTTCCATGACGCTGAGGCCGTTCTTGACCTCCACGACATGTTCGGTGCCGTCGTGCTCGATATAGGTGATCTTCGCCATCAGGCGGGGACCTTGCCCTTCTTGCGGGCCGGCGAGACCATCAGCTTCTTCGTCTCGGCGATCGCCTTGGCCGGGTTCAGGCCCTTCGGACACACCTGGGCGCAGTTCATGATGGTGTGGCAGCGATAGAGCTTGAATGGGTCCTCAAGGTCGTCGAGGCGCTTGTCGGTGGCGTCATCGCGGCTGTCGGCGATCCAGCGGTAGGACTGCAGCAGGGCGGCCGGGCCGAGGTATTCGGTCTGGTTCCACCAGTAGCTGGGGCAGGAGGTCGAGCAGCAGGCGCACAGGATGCACTCGTACAGGCCGTCCAGCTTCTCGCGGTCGGCCGGGGACTGCAGGCGCTCGGTGGTCGGGTCCGGCTCGTCCGACTGGAGGTAGGGCTGGATCGAGTCGTACTGGGCGTAGAACAGGGTCAGGTCGGTGACCAGATCCTTGACCACGGGCTGGTGCGGCAGGGGCGCGATCGAGATGCTGGACGACGAGCACTCGTCCCAGCCCCTGGTGCAGGCCAGGGTGTTGCGCCCGTCGATGTTCATCGAGCAGGAGCCGCAGATGCCCTCGCGGCACGAGCGCCGGAACGACAGGGTCGGGTCGATCTCGTTCTTGATGTGGATCAGGGCGTCGAGCAGCATCGGGCCGTGGTCGTCGGCCGAGACCTCGTAGACGTCCCAGCGCGGATCGGCGTCGACCTCGGGGTCGTAGCGATAGACCTTGTAGGTCTTGACGTTCTTCGCGCCTTCGGAGGCCTTGTGGACCTTGCCGGTCGTGGGCTTCGAACCGCGGGGGAGGGTGAGCTGAACCATCAGGCGATATCTCGGGAATCGTTGCCCGCGATGCCGTACCAGTCGACCTTGCGGGTGAAATACATGACGGCGGCGATGGCCGCGAAGCTGGAGAGGGCGCCGACCAGCAGGGCGTAATCCTCAAGGCGCATCAGCACGTAGATCAGGCCGTAGAGGAAGGTGAAGGCCACGAGGGCGCGAACGCCCTGGGCGCGACTGTCGAAGGTCCAGCCGGCATAGGCCGAGATAAGGCCGACGGTGGCGGCCGCCGCGAGCGCGAAGGCCGGGTCGAAGCCGGTGTGCTCGGCGATCGACAGCAGGAGCATGTAGAAAATCACCTGGGCCATGCCGACGAGGATGTACTGGGCCGGGTGAACACGGCGGCCGGTGGTGGTCTCGAACAGGAAATAGGCAAGGAACACCAGTCCGATGAACAGGGGCGCGTATTTCAGCGAGCGGCTGACCGACTGGTAGGGGTTGGCCGGTTCGACGAAGGTCACGCCGAGCGAGGTCGAACCGAGGCGGCTGAGAGTGTCGCGATCCCCCTCGACCGGCACGCCGCGCGCCACGAAGGGCACCGTCCAACTGGCGTTGAAGCCGTCGGAAGCGTCCTGGTTCACAGGCAGGAAGCCGCCGTTGTAGGACGGGTGGGGCCAGTCGCCGCGGATGACGGCGGTAGTCGTGCCGGCGAAGGCCAGCACGGCGATGCGCTGGGCGCCGGAGAAGGTCGCGCGACCGGAAACGTCGAAGGTTCCGTCGGCCCGCAGCGCTTCCGGCAGGCGCGTTCCGAACAGGCGCAGGCTGTCGCCGCCGCGAACCGGCACGTCGTAGCCGCCCCGCACGTCCGGCGGACCGAGGGAGGCCGTCGGCTCGACGGTCGAGGGCGTCAGGGCCACTGTCTGGCCGCCGAGGGTCAGGCCGATGTCGGACTTCGCGCCGCGCGCGTCGGAGGCGCCGAGCACGATCTCGGCCCGGCTCCAGTCGAGCACGACGCCGCTGGGAGCCTCGGCTCCGGCGTTGGTCAGGTCGAAGCTGGCCGAATAGGTCAGGTCGGCGGTGTAGACCGGCACCTTGAACAGCGACCGGCTGCGAACCTCGGACTCGGTCGCGGCCTGGACCCGGCCCCGGGTCGGGAAGATGTGCCAGACGCCGGTGTCGACGGCGGTAGCGGTGGTGCGGGCGGGCGCGCCACGGGCGGCCGGCGCGGCCTCGACGACGTTGCGGGTGTAGGGAACGGCGATGACCGGGCCGAGGAATGTCTGGGGGCCGCCCATCAGGCCGCCGACCTCGTCCGCCACCTGCTGGGCGCGGTTCGACCGGTCCATCAGCAGGGCGAAGACGAACAGGGCGGCGATGCTCATCATCAGCGCCAGGCCGCAGACCAGCAGCAGCTTCAGCCCGGCCGAGCGGCGCGGCAGGCTGGAGGCCCGGGCGCGGTCGTAGACCGGCGTCGGCGCCGGCTCGGGCGGCGGCGTCGCGGCGGCTGGTTTCCTCGGCGTGCGGGCCATCAGTGCTTCCTAGTACACCCGCGCCTTGGGCTCGATGTAGTCGATGTCCTTCGACATCGTGTAGTTGTGGACCGGGCGGTAGTCGATCTTCACCGGGTCGCCCGGGACCTTCCACGACAGGGTGTGTTTCATCCACTCAGCGTCGTCGCGGTCCGGATAGTCCTCGCGGGCGTGGGCGCCGCGCGATTCGGTGCGGTTCAGGGCGCTCTCGATGGTGACCAGGGCCTGATCGATCAGGTTGTCGTATTCGAGGGTCTCGACCAGGTCGGTGTTCCAGATCAGGCCGCGATCGGTGGTGCGGATGTCGTCGCCGGCGGCGTGGATGGCGCGCAGCTTGGCCACCCCCTCCTCCAGCGTCTTGCCGGTGCGGAAGACGGCGGCGTCGGACTGCATCGCGCGCTGCATGTCGATGCGCAGCTTCGCGGTCGGGGTCGAGCCCGAAGCGTTGCGGAAGCGGTCGAGCCGGGCGAGGTGGGCGTCGGTGGCCGAGGCCGGAGCGTCCGGAACCTTCGAGGCCTTGTCGACCGTCTCGCCGCAGCGCAGGCCGGCGGCGCGGCCGAACACCACCAGGTCGGTCAGGCTGTTGGAGCCGAGGCGGTTGGCCCCGTGCACCGAGACGCAGGCCGCCTCGCCGACGGCCATCAGGCCGGGCACCACAGTATCCGCATTGTCGCCGACCTTGGTCAGGACCTCGCCGTGATAGTTCGTGGGGATACCGCCCATATTGTAGTGGACGGTCGGCAGCACCGGGATCGGGGCCTTCGTCACATCGACCCCGGCGAAGATCTTGGCCGACTCGGAAATGCCCGGCAGGCGCTGGTGCAGGACCTTGGGGTCCAGGTGGTCGAGGTGCAGGAAGATGTGGTCCTTGTTCGGACCCACGCCGCGGCCTTCGCGGATTTCGATGGTCATGGAGCGGCTGACGACGTCACGGCTGGCCAGATCCTTGGCCGAGGGGGCATAGCGCTCCATGAAGCGCTCGCCTTCCGAGTTGGTCAGATAGCCGCCCTCGCCGCGCGCGCCCTCGGTGATCAGACAGCCGGCGCCGTAGATGCCGGTCGGGTGGAACTGGACGAACTCCATGTCCTGCAGCGGCAGGCCGGCGCGCAGCACCATGGCATTGCCGTCACCGGTACAGGTGTGAGCGCTGGTGGCCGAGAAATAGGCGCGGCCGTATCCGCCGGTGGCCAGAATGACCATCTTGGCGCGGAAGCGGTGCAGCTGGCCGGTGTCGAGCTGCAGTGCGGTGACGCCGGTGCAGGCGGCGGGGCCCGAGGCCTGCTCCTGCATGATCAGGTCGAGCGCGAAATATTCGACGAAGAATTTCACTTCGCGGCGCACCGACTGGCCGTACAGGGTGTGCAGGATGGCGTGGCCGGTGCGGTCGGCGGCGGCGCAGGTGCGCTGCACCGGGCCCTCGCCGAAATTGCGGGTCATGCCGCCGAAGGCGCGCTGGTAGATCTTGCCCTCGTCGGTGCGCGAGAAGGGCACGCCCCAGTGCTCGAGCTCGTAGACGGCCTTGGGCGCGTTGCGGACCAGGTATTCGATGGCGTCCTGGTCGCCGAGCCAGTCCGACCCCTTGACGGTGTCGTACATGTGCCACTGCCAGCTGTCCTCGCCCATGTTGCCGAGCGAGGCGGAGATGCCGCCCTGGGCCGCGACGGTGTGCGAGCGGGTCGGGAAGACCTTGGTGACGCAGGCGACCTTCAGCCCCTGCTGGGCGGCGCCGAGGGCGGCGCGCAGACCCGAGCCGCCGGCGCCGACGACGACGACGTCGTACTCATGGTCGAGGAATTCGTAGGCAGCGGCCACGCGATAAGGCTCCGAAACCGGCCGGCAGCGGGGCCGAGCCCAGCGCCAGTCGCACGATGAAGAAGACGCCCGCGGCGGCGAGCACGAGACACAGCAGGCCGATGAAGGCCAGCAGGGCGTTCCGCGAGGCGGGCTTGTGGATGTAGTCGTCGACGATGACCTTGAGGCCCATGTTCATGTGCCACAGGCTGACCAGCAGGGTCACCGCCAGCAGGGTCGCGTTGACGGGCGAGCGGAACCATTCCAGCGCGCCGTCGTAGCCCGCGCCGGACATCGTCCAGCCGCTCCACAGGCCCCACAGGGTCAAGGGCACGAGGATCAGCGACGACAGCCGCTCCTGCACCCATTCGCCGGCGCCATGGCGTTCGGAGACTTTCACGCCCTTGATATAGGCCCTGGTCTGGCGGCTCAAAGGACGACCCTCCCGGTCATGAACAGTCCGGCCCAGAAGGCGAGGGTGACGACCACGGCGAAGACGATCGAAAGGGTCGACAGAAGATTGGCCGATCTGGGCGACAGGCCTTCGCCCGCGTCCCAGATCAGGTGCCGCACGCCGCCGGCGAAATGATAGGCCAGGGCGGCGGGCAGGCCGAGCCAGACCAGCAGGCCGAGCGGCGAGCCCATCCAGGCGGCGAAGGTCGCATAGGCGTCCGGCCCGAAGGCCAGGGCCGCCAGCCAGGCGACCACGAACAGGGCGCCGACGGCCAGGGCGCCGCCGCTGACGCGGACGAGAATGGAGGCCAGCATGGTCACATGCCAGCGCCAGACCTGGAGGTGGGGCGAGAGCGGGCGGACGCGGCCGTTGGGCTGGCGCACGAACCGGCCGGTCTGGTCTTCGGCCGGATCGTTGGAGGCGTCGCCCGGCAGGGGGGAGATCGACATATGCGAATGGTTCTCAGAAACCTGAGCGAAATCAGCCGCTCGAAATCGGTGATCAGGCTTTAGTCCAGCGGCGCCGCAGGGGTCAACGAAGGGCGAACGGCTGCGACGTCGGCGATCGTCAATTCGCGGGATGGGCGGTCGGCTTTGCCAGCCGGGAGGGGATTCGGCACAGTGGGGCGATGTCGGGAATTCTGATCGCCGCGCTGGCCGGGCTGGTGAATCCGCAGGCCGCGCCCAGCCCATCGAGCCTGGAGCCTTACGCCGCTCCGGTGATCCGGCCGTTCGAGCCGGGTTCGGACTTCGGCCGTGAGATCGCCGAGGGGGACGCCGCCAGCCCGCCGCGGCGCCGGCCCCTGACAGCGCCGGTGACGGTGGACGCCTATGACGGCGCCTACGAGGCGACCCCGACCGACATCGAGGTCGCCTACGACCAGGGGGTGGCCTCCGCCGAACGGCGCGCCGACCAGACCGCCGGGCCGCTGGACGGACTGTGGCGGATCAGCGACGCGGATGGGCGCGCTCTCTATGACGTCCTGCTGATGGACCCGGGCGTGGGACCGGTCGAAGGCGGCTGGCGCGACGGGCGCGACGGCGGAGGCGCCGTGTCCGACGGGCGCACGCTGACGCTGGAAGGATTGCCGGAAGGCGGCGTCGGCGTCATCGGTCTGGAGCGCGCGGGCGAGGGCTGGCGCGGGCGGCTGACGGTGGACGGGCGGAGCCGGTCGGTGACGATCACCCGGCCTGACTGAGGCGGATGCGCGAGACGGCGGCCTGCAGGGCCCCGGCGCCGTACGGCAGGGCCTCGCCCCGGCCCCAGACCGGATCGGGCCACAGGCCGTCGTCGTGACGCCGTCCCACCACATGGACATGAAGCTGCGCCGTGACATTGCCGAGGGCGGCGACGTTGAGCTTCTGCACCGGTCGCTGGACGGCCTCGCCCAGCATGCGAACGACGGCGCCCGCCCGGACGACCTCCGCCATCAGGACGGCGCGCTCGGCCTCGGTCAGGTCCTCGAGCTCGTGCAGGCCGGCGCGGCGGGGAATCAGGACCAGCCACGGGAAGCGGGCGTCGTCCTGCAGCCGCACCTGACACAGCGGCCAGTCGCAGACCACCACGGAGCCGGGATCGAAGGCAGGGTCGGCTTTGAAGACGGGCATCGGCCTCAGTCCAGGGCGTAGACGACGCAGGCCTGGGCCGACAGCCACTGCATCGGCGGCTGCAACGTCAGGGTCTCGGCCGGGGGGACGAGGCTGCTGGACCGCCCCGGGACGGTGGCCATATAGTCGACCACGGTGGTCTGGCCGGTGGCCACGAGATCCTCGCGCTCCACCTGGACCAGCGGCGTCGGCGAATTGGCCGGATCGCGCCGGATGCGGCTTCCGGCAACCTCGACGGTCGTCGGCAGGGGCGCCCCGGCCCCGTAGGACGGCCAGCCGGCCAGCACGTCGGTCTGGCAGGCCCGGCCCGAGGGGTCGATCACCCGCACGGCGCCGAGGCGGGCGCCGGCCGCCTCGACGGCGCCGCGTGCGCGGTCGGCGGCGTGCCGGACGGCCTGTTCGGCCAGCCAGGTGCGGAGCGCGTTGTCAGGCTCAAGCCGGAAATTGACCCGGTCGATACTGGTCGGCCGGGCCGCCATAACCGCTGCATAGACCTGCTCCAGAACGGCGATGTCGCGCACGGTGACGGCGATCACCGCATCCACCTGATAGCGCTGGATGCGGTCCGAGCGGGTGTTTTCGCGCAGCACCCCGTCGGAGTCGCGATACTGTTCGTACAGAGGTTCGGTCATCAGGGTGGTCTCGATCCTCACAGCGTCAGGGCCATAGGCGGCCAGCGCCTGGCTGAGGGCCCGGACCTGATCCGCGGCCTTGCGAGACGCGTCGGCGGCGATGCGCTCGACCGTCTGGAAGGTGGCCGAGAAGGTCGCGCGATTGGCCGGAACCTCGCCCCGGACGTGGCCGATCGAGGCGATGACGGGATCGCGCATCCACCACGGCGCCGGAACGTAA
>JAAXIW010000161.1 GCA_012270135.1 Brevundimonas sp.
ATCAGTTCGGCGGCATGCTCAACGCCTTCCGCTACGGCGCGCCGCCGCACGGCGGCCTCGCGCCCGGCATCGACCGCATCGTCATGCTGCTGGCCGGCCAGACGGCGATCCGCGAGGTCATCGCCTTCCCACTGAACCAGCAGGGCGAGGACCTGCTGATGAGCGCGCCGTCGGACGCCGCCGAGCGTCAGTACAAGGAACTGCACATCCGTGCGGCCCTGCCGCTCAAGGGTTGAAATGAAAAGGCCCCGCCGAGGCGGGGCCCTTGATCAACGGCCGCTGCTGGCGATCACCAGATTGCGGCTGCGCGGCGGGACCGGCGGGCGCGGCGGCGCCGGGGCGGGCCTGACGCCGCTCAGGACACGGGAGGTTCGCGGGGTCAGTTTGCCCGGCAGCCGGGTGCCGGCGTCGGCGCAGGCCCGCCCGACCTGGCCCTGGCTCAGCCCGCGGACGCGGGACAGGTCGGCCCCCCGGATGTCGGTGCGGTTCATCTCGACGCCCTCGAAATCCGCACCCGCGAAATTTCCGCCGGTCAGCCGCGCTCCGTTCAGCGTCGCACCCGAGAAGTCCGCCGAGCGGAAGTCGCCGGCCGACAGGTTGGACATGCTGATGTCCGAACCGGAAAAATCAGCCCGCCGCGCGTCGACATTAGCGAGGGTGACTGCGATCATTTCGGCGTCGCTGACATCGGCGCCGCTGAGAACCGCGCCGTTCAGGTTGACGCTGACCAGCTGCGCGCCCGACAGGTCCGCGCTGTCGAACCGGGCGCGGACGAGAGTGGCGCCCGAGGCGTCGACGCCGACCAGGCTCGCCCCGCTGAAGTTCGCGCCCGTGAAGTTGGCGCCGACAAGCGTCGCGCCGTCGAGGTCGGCCCGGCTGAAGTCGCTGCCCGAGAAGTTCGAGCCCATCAGTTCGGCCCCGCGGAGGTCCGTCCCGACCAGCGTGGCGTTGGTGAAGGTCGCGCCGTGAAAGGCGGCCCCGGTCAGATCCCGTCCGGACAGTTCGCAGCGGTTGCACGACCCGCCCAGAGACACCATCCGGGCGACGTCCCGGTCCTGGAATCCGAACTGGAGTTGAATCTCCGCCGAGGCCGGCGTCGCCATCATGGCGGCCATGGCCGCGCCGGCGGCTAGGCTGGCGGTGGTGAGGCGGCGGATCAGGGGCGAGGCGATCTGGGTCACGCTCCGTTTCTGCCTGCAAACCCCGGCAAACCCTACTTAAATCGCGGTAAGGTGGATGGCCTTGATCGGTCAGCCTAGCAGTGGGGAATGCTCAGTCCGCGCGGCAGCCGGGTCGCGGCGTCCCCGCAGGCCTGGTTCAGCCGGCCCTGGCTCAGGCCCGTGGCCCGTTCCAGCGATGCGCCGGCGAAATTCGTCCCGGCCAGGGTCGCGCCGCTGAAGTTCGACCCGTCCAGATAGGCGCCGACGAAGCTGGCGTTGGTCAGGTCCGCGCCGGAGAAGTTCGAACTTGAGAAGACACCGCCGTAAGCCTCGACGTCGCGCAGATCGGCGTTCGCAAACCGCGTGCGGTTCATCACGCTGAGGCTGAGGTCCGCCTGGCGCAGCCGCGCGCCGCCGAGATTCAGCCCTCGCGCTTCGAGACCGGAGAGGTTGGCCTGGAACAGATTGCAGCCGGCGCAGCTGGCGCCGCCACGCACTCGGGCGATCTGGCCGGCGTTCTGGGCCGCGGCGGGCAGGGCGGCGGCCGCGACGGCCAGAGCGAGGATGGCGGTGAGGATCGGCTTCATGGCGGGCTCCGTATCTCGCATCCGGCGATGCAAATCCCGCGCCATGCTGACGGACAATCGTTGATTATCCCTGCATGGACGGCGCCGCTCCGCAGGTGTCGCAGACCCATCCGGCCCCGCGAAGCTGAAGCGAGAAATCGCCACATGCGGGGCAGGCGGTGGCCTCGGTGGGTTCGGTCTGGGCCTCTGGCGCCTCGCGCTTCTGGCCGAAGGGCAAGACGACCAGATTGTCAGGCGCGGCTCCGCGCGCGAACCCTTTCGAGATGAAACGAGCCGCGGGCACAGCTTCAGGCGCGCCGTCCGCGCCGGCGCCTTCACCCAGCCCGTCGGCATTGAGGCCTTCCGGGTCGGCGTTGGCCAGTTCGTGACGGTCCAGATACGACACGCCGAGTTCGCGGAAGATGTAGTCGAGAATAGAGGTTGCGGAGCGGATCGAGTCGTTGCCGGTCACTCGTCCGGCAGGCTCGAACCGGGTGAAAACGAAGGCGTCCACGAATTCGTCCAGCGGCACGCCGTACTGGAGGCCGATCGAGATGGCGATGGCGAAATTGTTCATCAGCGACCGGAAGGCGGCGCCTTCCTTGTGCATGTCGATGAAGATTTCGCCCAGCTCGCCGTCGTCGTATTCGCCGGTGTGGAGGTAGACCTTGTGCCCGCCGACCGCGGCTTTCTGGATATAGCCCTTGCGCCGGTCAGGCAGCTTGCGGCGGGTGCGGTCGCGCTCGACGACCTTCTCGACTACGCGCTCGACGGCCCGGGTTTCGGGCTCGCGGCGGCGTTCTCGCGGAGGCTCCGCTTCGGGCAGATCCAGCCAGCGGCCAGACGGGGCCGGCCGGCGCCTCAACCGCACGGCGCGCCGTCCGGCGCGGGCGGCGTCGCCAAGCGTCCGAACCGCCTGGCCGGGGGAGGTGCGCCAGTCCAGCTCGAGCGGTCTTGGGTCGGGCGCAAGGCTATGCGGCTCCAGCACGCCGCGCAGTCGCGCTTCGAAGGCGGCTGGATCGGCGAACAGCGACTGTAAGGCTTCCGGCGCCTCGGGCCATGTCGATAGGTCGCCGTGGCCGAAGACCCAGGCGTCGGCTGCCGCCACCGCTTCGGGCGTGAACCCCAGGTGGATCAGCAGCGACCCTTCGGCTCCGTCCTCGACCCCCAGCACATCCCGGAGAAATCCGGCGTCAAGGACCGGCGCGCGAAACGCGTCGTCCAGCCGCTCGACCCGGAACAGCGCGGCCTCGACCGCCTCCAGTTCTATATCGGTAAGCCCGCGGGCGCGGAGAGCGGTATGATCGATGCCGGGCGCCCCGGCGAGGGTGCGACGACCGAGCAGGTGCCGTTCGGCGGATTCGAGGTCTCCGCCCGCACCGGCGATGGCAGTGGCGATGGCCGGCCGCAACCGCTTTTCGCCTTCGCCGTCGCGGCTCTCGAAGACCTCGATCGCCGCTAGCGGCGTCAATCCGAGACGGAGGTTGGCGTCATCATCGTCGACGAACAGGCTACAGCGCCCAGGGCCGCCGACCAGGACGGCGACGTCTTCGGCCAAGGCATCGATTTCCTCGAATTCACCGCCCAGCGCCAGATCGGCCAGACCGCCGAGTCCGAAGGATGGTGGTGTGGCGCCGCAGGCGTTTGACCACAAGGCGACGACGGCCGAGAGCGCCACGCCGAATTGATCTCCGGCGACCGCGTGCAGGTTCGGCAGCGATATCAGCAGTGCGGAGCCTCTGGAGGCTTCGACCAAGGCTTCAGCTGCTTCGGCTTCGAAGGTCAGGGTCAGGTCGCCATCCAGCGCCGCTTCGGCGGCGATCAGGGCGATCGGAGCGCCCGAGGCGACCAGATCGCGGTCGGCGAGGGCGACCATTGCGGGAAATTGCTCGGCGGGGCCGGGACTGGCCTCGAACGTCTCCCCCGCTATCGCGCGGACGATGTCGGCGTCCCTGGCTCCGGCTCGGCGCGCTGCAAGAGCGGCGCGGGACAGGGCGGGGTTCCGCGTCGGATCGGCGCAATCTCCGGGCGTCCCCTCGCAACGATTAACCGCGTCCGTGACTGCCCGCAGTGACGTCGTAACGGCCTCGACGGCGTTCGACGCGAGCCGGTCGGCTCGGCGGCGGGCCATTTCCGCGTCCAGGCGATTACCAGCTGCGGGATCGGACAGGTTCAGCCAGCCGGGAGTTACGGGGCAGGGCGCGGCGGGGGTGGCGATGCCCAGCAACAGGATCGCCGCAAGTTCGTCCGCCGCTGTGCTCCTGAGGCCCAGCCGTCGCGCGAATCCGGCGGCTGCCTGGGATAGGGGGTCTTCGCCAGCCTCAATCAAATCCTCAGCTTCCGCCCAGTCGAGCCAGGCTTCGACCTGGGCGTCCGGCCAGCTGTCTGGTGCGTATGCCGTGGTGAGTCGGTCAGGACGCTCGATCTCGCGCCGGGAGCGGCGGGCGAGGGCGGCGAGCAGGGCGAAGCGGAACGGCGGGCGCATGCGGCGGTCTCGACTGGGCTGCGCCGATGCTAGTCTTCCTCCGCGCTTTGGCAATAAATCTGGCGTGTCTTGGTCAGGTTACCCCCAAGATGTTGAGTTCATCTCCGGATGTGTTGCGCTGGACGGACGGCCTCGGGGTTTCTATGATCGTTCGTTGTCGCAGCCTCCCCGCGCGACCCTGACTGAGTGGAATTCCAACGTGCTAGGCAAGATCTTCGGCTGGACCAGCGGCGCGACCATCGGCACCCTGTTCACCATCGCCAAGCGCGGCGAACTGGTTGGGACCGACGAGTTCGGCAATCGGTATTACCTGTCGCGCGACGCCAGCAGCTATGATGGCCGCCGGCGCCGCTGGGTCGTGTACAACGGCTATGCCGATGCCTCGAAGGTGCCGCCGGAGTGGCATGGCTGGCTGCACTACACCTTCGATGAGGCTCCGACCGAGCAACCGCTGCCGCGTCGGGGCTGGGAGAAGGACCATCTGCCCAATCTGACCGGAACGCCGATGGCCTGGCGACCGCAGGGCTCGCTGGCGGCCGAAGGCCGTCGTCCCGCCGCCACCGGCGATTACGAGGCCTGGCGGCCGGAATGAACCGCAAGGGCGCGATCCTTGGAAGCGTGACCGTGCTGGCGCTGCTGGCGTCCGGCGTCGTCGTCGCCTCGTCGCTGAAGGATGCGCCACAGGATGCGCAGCCCACGCCGAGCCCCACCGCTGACCTGAACCGCCAGCCGATCCCGACTCAGCTCCCGGCGCCTCCCGCGTCGGAGCGGCCTGTACCGCAGGAGCCGGCGCCGGAGGCCCAGCCCGCGCCCGCCAGGCCCATCGCCATAACTCCTCCCGCTTCAGTTATCATCGTCGCCGAGGAGTCGGCGGGAGACGAAGATGAAGGGGATGCGAGCGAAGAGGCCGATGAGACCGTCGCGGCGCCGGCTGAACCGCCGCCGCCGCCCGGTCGACGTCAGCGCCGACGTGTCGCCATCGTCGAGGCCGTCGACAAGATCACCGCCGAACGGATGCGGTTCGAGGTGGAGGTCGGCGGTCGGCCGGTGCGCTTCCAGAAGACGCTGATCTTCACCGCGCGTGCCTGCGAGGTTTCCGCTCCGGACGAGCAGGTTGAGGACTCCATCGCCTACCTGGAGGTTGATATTCAGCCCCGGGGTGTGCTGCAGCCATCGGAGCCGCGCCAGATATTCCGCGGATGGATGTTCGCCTCGGCGCCGGCCGTGAATGGCCTTGAGCATCCGATCTACGACGCCTGGGTGGTGGGCTGCAGGGCGTAGGCGGTAGCCTCCGGCCCACTCATCGGCTGGAAGAGCGATTCTGAATCCGGCTGCAAGGGGCGGACCGTATGCAACAGCCTCAGATAGGCTGCCTGCGGTATCTCAACGGCGCCGAACTGGCTCAGATGCGAGGTCAGGAACTGGGCGTCCAGCAGCCTCCACCCGCCGCGCTTCAGCCGGGCGACCAGATGCACCAGCGCCACCTTGGAGGCGTCCCGCTCGCGGCTGAACATGCTCTCGCCGAAGAAAGCCCCGCCGAGAGTGACGCCGTAGAGACCCCCGACGAGGCGCTCTTCCCGCCAACACTCGACCGAGCGGGCATGGCCGCGGGCGTTGAGCTCGGCGTAGAGCCGCCGGATCGGACCGTTTATCCAGCTGTCCTCCCGACCCGGCGCGGGAGCGGCGCAGGCGTCCAGAACGGCGGCGAAGGCGGTGTCGATCCGGACCTCGAACGCTTCGCTGCGCACCGTACGGGCCAGGCGGCTCGGGACACGGAAGCCGTCCAACGGGATGACGCCGCGGTGCTCAGGCTCCACGAGGAAAACACGTGGGTCGTCGCGCCCTTCGCCCATCGGAAAGACGCCGTTGGCGTAGCAGTTCAGCAGATCGTCGGGGCCGAAGCCGCCGAAGGGGCCGCTTGCGCTGAAGCCGGGTTCGTCCACCGGGACTAGGCGTCGCCCTTCTGGCGCTTCGCCCAGGTCTCGAGCCAGTGGATGTCGTAGTCGCCGGCCAGGATGTCGGGCTCCTGCAGCAGCTTCTGGAACAGGGGGATGGTGGTGTCGATGCCGCCGACGACCATCTCGTTCAGGCTACGCTTGAGGCGGGCGATGCACTCCTCCCGGTCGCGGCCATGGACGATCAGCTTGCCGATCAGGCTGTCGTAATAGGGCGGGATCGAATAGCCGGCGTAGATAGCGCTATCCAGCCGCACGCCGAGGCCGCCCGGGGCGTGGAAGTCGTTCACCGTCCCCGGCGAGGGGGTGAAGGTCTCAGGGTTCTCGGCGTTGATGCGGCATTCGATGGCGTGGCCCTCGAAATGCACCTCGTCCTGGCTGAATGACAGCGGCAGGCCGGACGCGATGCGGATCTGCTCCCGCACCAGGTCGACGCCGGTGATCATCTCCGTCACCGGATGCTCGACCTGCAGGCGGGTGTTCATCTCGATGAAGAAGAACTCCCCATCTTCCCAAAGGAATTCGATGGTTCCGACGCCGAGGTAGCCGATGGCTGCGATGGCCTTATTGACCGTTGCGCCGATGGCGGCGCGTTCCTTCGCCGACAGGGCGGGGGAGGGGGCTTCCTCGAGCACCTTCTGATGGCGGCGCTGCAAGGAGCAGTCACGCTCGCCGAGGTGCACGACGTTGCCGTGGCTGTCGGCGATGACCTGGAGTTCGATGTGGCGCGGCTTCTGGAGATAGCGCTCCATGTAGACGGCTCCGTTGCCGAAGGCGGCCAGGGCCTCCGACTGCGCGGTCTGCACGGCCTCGACCAGATCGTTGGCGGTCAGGGCCACCTTCATGCCGCGTCCGCCGCCGCCGGCCGCCGCCTTGACGATCAGCGGGAAGCCGATGGTCTTCGAGGCTGCTATGGCCGCGTCGATCGTCTCGACCTCACCGGCCGAGCCGGGCACGCAGGGGATGCCGGCGTCCAGCACGGTCTGCTTGGCCGTGATCTTGTCGCCCATGATGCGGATGTGTTCGGCCTTGGGGCCGATAAAGGTCATTCCGTGGGCCTCGACGATCTCGGCGAAGCGGGCATTCTCGGACAGGAAGCCATAGCCGGGGTGGATGGCCTGGGCCCCGGTGATCTCGGCCGCCGCGATGATCGAGGGGATGTTCAGATACGACTTGGCGGCCGGGGCCGGGCCGATGCAGACGCTCTCGTCCGCCAGACGGACCCACATGGCGCCGCGATCGGCTTCCGAGTGCACGGCGACGGTGGAGATGCCCATTTCCTTGCAGGCGCGGTGGATGCGCAGGGCGATCTCGCCGCGGTTGGCGATGAGGACCTTGGTGAACATGGCCTAGGCCTCGAGCAGGACGAGGGCTTCGCCGAACTCGACCGGCTGGGCGTCGCCGACCAGAACCTCGGCCACCACACCGTCCCGGGGCGACTGGATCGGGTTCATCGTCTTCATCGCCTCGACGATCAGCAGGGTCTGGCCCTTCTTGACCTTGTCACCCGGCTGCACGAACGGCGGGGCTTCGGGCGAGGCCTGCAGATAGGCGGTGCCAACCATCGGCGACTTCACCTCTTCGCCCGCCTTGGCGACGATGGTCGCGGGGTCGGACGGCATGGACGCGGGCGTCGGCGCGGCGGCGACTGGAGCGGCGGCGGCCATCGGCGCCGGGGCCGCGGCGTACTGCATGACCGGTGCGGCGGTGATCTCACGCGCCACGCGGATGCGCAGTTCCCCACGCTCGACCTCGATCTCGGTCAGGGAGGTGTCGTTGAGGATGTCGGCCAGCTGGCGCACGAGCGTGGTGTCGACCTCGGATTCGTTCTTGAGCTTGGGCGCGGGCATCTTGGAATCGGCCATGGGAGCCTCTTGTTACCTTCTAAACCGAACGGTCGGCGGCGGCGCGGTGTTCCTGCGCCAGCCGCAAAGCGGCCTTGACGGCCAGTTCGTAGCTGAACGGGCCGAAGCCCGAAACCACGCCGGCGGCGACCGGCGAAACATAGGAGCGGGGGCGGAAGCGCTCGCGCGCCGCCGGATTGGACAGATGACACTCGACGACCGGGATCGTCAGCGTCTTGAGGGCGTCGAGCAGGGCCACCGAGGTGTGGCCGTAGCCGGCGGGGTTGATGACCAGGGCGTCGGCCTTTTCACGGGCCTCGTGGACCCAGTCGATCAGTTCGCCCTCGTGATTGGTCTGGCGGAAGACGACGGTCGCGCCGTCGGCGGCCGCTTCGCAAAGCGCCTGAAAGTCATCCGGCGTCAAGCGCCCGTGGATGTCCGG
>JAAXIW010000155.1 GCA_012270135.1 Brevundimonas sp.
GGGCGGTGGCTGTCGTCGCCCTCGGCAAGGCCGGATCGCGCGAGATGACCGCAACCTCCGACCTCGATCTCATGACCGTCTACGACGCGCCCGAGGATGCGGTTTCGGCCGCAAAGGAATGGGCGGCAGGCCCGTTCTACTCCCGCTTCACCCAGCGGCTGATCGCGGCCCTGTCGGCGCATACCGCCGAGGGCGGCCTCTACGAGGTCGACATGCGGCTTCGACCCGGCGCCTCCAAGGGGCCGGTGTCCCTGCGGCTGGCTGCGGTCGAGGACTATTATGCGGCTGAGGCGGACACCTGGGAATTCATGGCCCTGACCCGTGCCCGGGTCGTCTGGGCCGACGACGTCGACTTCGGGGCGCGGGTATCGGCGACGCTGGACGCCATCCTGCGCCGTCCGCGGCCGGACATCAGCTTCGCCGCCGACGCCCGCCGCATGCGCGACCGTATGGCGCGGCAGCGTCCGCCGCAGGGTCACTGGGACGTCAAACTGGCCCCCGGCGGTCAGGTCGACGCCGAGTTCGTCGCCCAGGTGCGCCAGCTCCGGCAGGCGCGAGCGGGCGAACCGTTGACTGTCTCCACCCTTGAGGCCCTGTCGGAGGATCCGGAACTGGCCGAGGCCTGGCGGCTGCAGCAGGCCCTCAGCCAGATTCTCGGCGCCGCCTTTGACGATCGTCCCGATCCGGACAAGGAACCGGAAGGCTTCCGGGAGCGGCTCGCCAAGGCTGCCGGCTTTCCGGATTACGACGCCCTGACGGCTGGGCTGGCCCAGGCCCGGGCGGCCGCGCGGGCCGCCTTCGAGGAGGCTCTGCCGCCGGTTGGCGACGGAGACTGACGCCAGCCGCGTTTCACTCACAGACAGGGATGTACGGCCGCGTCGGGCGGCCATGGAGACATCGGAATGAAAAAGACCCTTCTGGCGGGCGGTCTGGCCGCCCTGACTCTGGCCGCAGCGGGCGGCGTCGCCGTCGCCCAGCAATCCCCGGACCGAGGCCAGGCACGCTGGCTGCGCGCCGACGCGGATGGCGACCAGCTCCTCAGCCGGGCTGAAGTCGTCGACGCGCGCATTCAACGCCTCGCCGCCGCCGACGCCGACCGCGACGGCTCGGTCACCCGCGACGAGATGCGCGCCGCCGGTCAGGCTCGCCGCGCAGAGCGCGCGGCTGCCCGCTTCGACCGCCTCGACGCGGACGCTGACGGCGCCAGCAGCCCGGCCGAGTTCGACGCCCGCCGCGCACACCGGGCCGAGGCCCGCGGCGACCGCGGACCGCGCCGCGCCCATCGCGGCCCCGCCCGCGCCGGACGGATGGCCGACCGCGGTCCGGTGGTGATCGCCGAGGCCCAGGCTCGCGCTGAAGCCGGTTTCGCCCGCATGGACGCCGACAGCGACGGCTACATCACCGTCGCCGAGCGCCAGGCGGCGCGCGCCGACCGCCGCCAGCACCGCCGCGAGCGCATGATGGAGCGTCGCGCCGCCCGCCGCGCGCAACAGGCGTCGCCTCCGGCGCCCGCTTCGGAGTAAGCAGATGGCAGGCGCGGCGGTCCTCGACCTCACGGGCCTTGGAGCAACCTTTCCACGAGGCCGGATGGCGACATTCGCCGACCCCGACGAGGATCTGGTGCGCCGCGTGGGTCAGGGCGATCCAGCGGCCATCCAGGCCATGGTCGCGCGCAAGCTGCCGCGCATGCTGGCGCTCGCCCAGCGCATGCTCGGCGACCCCGTCGAGGCCGAGGATGTCGCCCAGGAGGCCATGGTGCGGGCGTGGCGTCAGGCGCCGCGCTGGATTCCCGGCAAGGCGAGGTTCGACACCTGGCTGCATCGGGTGGCCCTGAACCTCTGCTACGACCGGCTCCGGCGGCGGCGCGAGGTTCCAACCGACGCCGTGCCGGACCGCCGCGACGAAGGCGCGGCTCCGGATCGCGGCCTGCTCGCCGCCGATGTCGGCGCGGCCGTCAACGGCGCCTTGGCCCGCTTGCCCGATCGGCAGCGCGAGGCCATCGTGCTGTGCCATTATCAGGAACTGTCGAATATCGAGGCCGCGGGTCTGATGGAGATCAGCATCGAGGCCCTGGAGAGTCTGCTGTCGCGTGGACGGCGGGCGTTGAGACTGGCGCTGGCCGGCCACCGGCCGGGCGCCGAAGGAGTATGAAGTGATGACGGCGGAACGCTTTCTCGCCTTGGTGGCCGCCTATGGCGCGGACCGGCGGCGCTGGCCGGAAGGCGAACGCGCGGCGGCCGAGGCCTTCGCTGCTTCCCGGCCGGATCAGGCCCGTCCGGCGCTCGCCGAGGCCGACGCGGTCGACGCTCTTCTGCACCGTTCGGCGACGCCGCAGGTGTCGATGGCCCTGCGCGACCGGGTGCTGGCCGCTGCGGCTTCCGCCGGGGGCAGGGCCGGCCGCACCGGGCGGATGTGGATCGACCGTCTGTCGCTTGCCTTTGGGGCGGGCTGGGCCGTGGCGACCTGCGCCGGGGTGGTCGCCGGCGTCATGCTGACCGGTCACCTGACCGCCGACGCCCAGGCCGACGCCGTGCTCTACCAGTCCTCCCTGCTCGGAGTGGATGACACGGAGGTGCTCGGTTGAGCCCCAGGACCCTCAAGATCGCTCTCGCCGCCTCGGTGGCGTTGAACCTGTTCGCGGCGGCGGCGGGGGCGACCCTGCTTGTCGGCCGGGCGGACGTCGAGAGACGCATCGAGGCTCAGCACCGTCAGCCCCGCGATCGCTCCTTCATGACCGTGATCGAAGGGCTCGACCCGGCGGTGCGCGAACGCGTTCGCGAGACCCTGCGCGCCTCGGCCCGCGAGGCTCGCCCCGATTTCGAGGAGACGCGGCTCAAGCGACGTCAGGCGACGGCCCTTGCCCGTTCCGGCGATTTCGATCCCGAGCGGGTCTCCGCCCTGCTCGAGGAGTCGCGCGCGGCCGAACTGCGGGGCCGCGCCCGGCTTGAGGCCGACGCGGTGGCGGTGCTGGCGACGCTGGAGCCCGACGATCGGGCGGCCCTGTCCGAAATCCTCACCCGCCGCGGCCGGGTCGTGGCCCGCGACAAGGGCGACCGCAAGGGACGGGAAGCAGGGCCCCGCGCCGCGAACTGACCCGCCTCAGGCCGCTCGCGCCTCGCTCTCCCTCGCCTGGCCCGGACGGCGGACCGGCAGGTCGAAGCTGACCGTCGTGCCGCGCCCAGGTTCGCTTTCCAGCGTCAGGTTTCCGCCGTGCAACTCGATCAGCGACTTCGTCAGGGCCAGGCCGAGGCCGGTGCCCTGGGTGGTCTTGGAATGCTGTCCCTCGACCTGTTCGAACGGCCTTGCCAGACGACCCAGATCCTCCGCGGCGATGCCGATGCCGGTGTCGGTGACCGCCACGCGGACCCGGTCGTCGTCCTCGCGTGACAGGGCCACCACGATGTCGCCGCCCTCCGGCGTGAACTTCACCGCATTGGACAGCAGGTTCAGCACCACCTGTTTCAGGCCCCTGTGGTCGGCTTCAATGGTCGGCAGGTCCGGCGCGTCGACCAGCAGTTTCAAGCCTGATTCCTCGACCCGCCCGCGCATCAACCGCGCCGCGTCCTCGACGATCTCTTTCAGCGACACCTGCTCATAGTGCAGCGTCAGCTTGCCCGCCTCGATCTTGGCCATGTCGAGGATGTCGTTGATCAGGCTGAGCAGATGCTGGCCGGACTTGAGGATGTCCGCCGCATAGCCCTTGTAGCGGGCGTCGCCCAGCGGGCCGAACATTTCTCCGGCCATGATCTCGGAGAAGCCGTTGATCGCGTTCAGCGGCGTGCGCAGTTCGTGGCTCATATTGGCCAGGAACTCGGACTTGGCCTGGTTCGCGGCCTCGGCCCTGGTCATGGCGATCTCGTATTTCCGCGCCAGCGAGGACAGCTTTTCCTCTCGGTCCTCCAGTTCGGCGATGGTCACGTGCAACCGCTCGGTCGCCCGTTGACGCTCCGCCTCCTTCTCCTTGATGGCGGTGATGTCCGCCGCCGAGACCACCGACCCGCCGTCCGACGTGAATCGTTCGACCAGTTGCAGCCAGCGGCCGTCGTGCAGTTCGACCTCCCGCGCGCCGGCTCGCCCACCGGCGGCGGGCTGCTCAGACTTGATCGCCAGGGCCGCGATACGGTTCAGGTCGGTCTTGAGCGCCCCCTTGCGGACCACGCCGGGTTCGAAGCTGAAGGCGTCCTGGAAGGCGTGGTTGGACAGGATCAGCCGGCCTTGGCGGTCGAACAGGACGAAGGCGTCTGAAACGCTCTCGATGCCGTCGCGCAACCGACCCTCGGCGGCCTGGGCGTGCGCCTTGGCCCGCCGGGCCTCCGTGGTGTCCAAGGCGACGCCGAGGATCGAGGTGAAGCCCTCCTGGCCGCGTTCGCCGCGCGCTTGGCCCCGGGCGTCGATCCAGCGGGCGCGGCCTTGGGCGTCCGGCACCGGAAAGCTGACCTCGAATGTCCCGAACGTCTCTGCCTGGCGCAGGGCGTGGCTCACGGCGTCCCGGTAGCGCGGATGGATTCGCTCCATCATCGCCTCGACAGAGACCGCCCCGCTGCGCTCCAGCCCCATCAGGTCCGCCATGTAGTCGGACAGCAGGATTTGTCCGCTCTCGAGATCCCAGTCCCAGACGCCGCATCGCGCCGCCTCGACCGCGCCCCGGAACCGGCGCTCCGACGCGGCCCACTCGCGGCTGATCCCCGCCTGCTTGCGTTGCTGCAAAAGGGCCAGAAGCAGCACCAGTACGCCGATGGCGAACGGCGCCGTCAGCACCATCGCGTCATCCAGCAGGGCGCCGGCCCCGACGCTGACCGGCGTCGAGGCGACGGCGATCAGCTCGCTGTCGCCGATCGCCACCGTCGTCCGCCGGACCGCGCCGTGCGCCAGCGACAGGGTCGCGCCGTCACCCCGGCCGTCGGCCGGAAGCTCGCTCAGTCCCAGCGCCGCCGCGTTCCCCGATCCGCCGGCCAGCAGCCTGTCCGATCCTGACAGCAGCCAGAGATCGACGCCGTCGGTGGTTCTCAGAGAGGGCAGGGGAGCGCGGCCGACCAGCCGGCGCCCATCTCCCATCGGGCGCGAAAGCAGCAGGGCGCCGCCGTCCGCCGCCAGTGACGGTTTGCCCGGCGCGGCCACGAAGGCGGCGGGAGAGGCGCCCGCTGCGGCCAGGACGTTGCCTCCTGCCGACACGACCGCGAAGGCCTGGTCCGGGGCGGCGGCGCGCGCCTGGCGGATCGTCTCGGCGGGGCTTCGAGGCTCTGCGGTGGCGGCGCGAACGGCGGCCTCAACCGGCGCGATCCGGGTTTCCGTCTCGAGCGCCAGCAGCCGGGCTTCCCTGTCCACCGCCACCATGCGCAGGGCGTCGGCCTCCTGGCCCGGACGCGCCACTTCGCGAGCGAACAGAAGCACATAGGCGGCGACGGCCAGGGTGACGGCGAGGATGGCGATCCGCAACCAAGCGGGCGGGCCCTTGCGCCGGTCCTGGGCGCGCCGTCCTTGCGGGGTTATGCGGCGCTCACTGCCCCGCAAGGCGCTCTCCCGGACGATTCGGCGACGATGGCTGAATCTAGGCTGCGTCGCGGATTCCTGTCGAGGGCTGGACGTCCGCGACCGTGGATCAATTCATCTCAGGCGGCGCGCGAGGGGGCCGGCGGCGCCGCGGACGCCTCCGCGGGCGCGGCCAGAACGTCGGTGACGCTCTTCAGAACCGTGCGGGCGTCGCGGGCCATGGCCAGCATCTCGGGCGGCGCGTCCTCGGGAGAATCGTCCACCGCCGCGACCAACCGTTCGGCAAGGGCCATCAGCCTCGGCGCCGCCGCGATCAGCCGCGCCTGGAATTCGATCTGCTCCGGGTCGCGGTCGTATTCCGCCCCCGGCACGCGCCAGCCGCCCCAGTCGGCCTTGTCGGTAACCACCACCGGATAGGTGCCGGGGAAGGGGTGGTGCGGCGTGTCGTCGGCCGTCTGCCACTTGTTGCGGGCCCGCATCAGCCGCCAGCTTTCGCCGGCGTTGGCCGCCGGGTCCTCGGTAGGCAGCAGCAGTTCGTGGCCGAGGAACTCCCGGCCCAGACCGACGTCATAGGTGACCCGCACGGGCTCCTCGAAGCCCTTGGCCCAGACGGGCTGGACCTTCTCGATCTGGGCCCAGGCGCCGACACACTCGACCCAGACCTTCTGACCCTTCTGGAATTGCGCGCGCGCCATCGGCGTCTCCCGTCGTGAACGGCAAGCATCGCCCACCCGGGTGAACACGTGGTTTGGCGAAAGGGTTAACGGCGGGGCCGCCCTGTCACGGGCGGGAGATGTCCTCCAGCGCCTCGCCGGCGTATTTTTCCTTCACGCGGGTGGAGAGGTCGCCCAACGACACCACCCCGACCAGCCGGTCGTCCCTGTCCAGCACCGGCAGACGTCGGATCTGCTTGTCGCCCATCGCCTCCAGCACCGTCTTCAGGTCATCGTCGGCATAGGCGGTCTTGGCGTCCCGGCTGATGTACTCCACCACCGGAGAAGTGCAGGCGGCGCCGCCGGCCACGGCCCGGATGACGATGTCGCGGTCGGTAATCGTCCCGATCAGCCGGTCGCCGTCGGCCACCGGCATGAAGCCGAAGTCGCCGCTGGCCATTCGCGAGGCCACATCCTGCAGGGTGTCGCCGGGGCGGGCGACCTGCACGTCCTTGCTCATCACATCACGAACCTTCATCGGGCCATCTCCTGTTTTGTCGACTGCCGACAGAACCCTCCGCCCCCGCGCCGGTTCCTGACTGTGAGACAACGAGCCTCTCAGACGAGGGTCAGGGGCGATCCGCCATTGTGTGTCCATCAACCGGGATGATCCCGGACACGAAAGGATACGCAATGAAGACCGCCATGATCAGGAAAGCCCTGCTTCCCGTGCTGGCGGCGTCCGCGGTCATGGTATCGACCCCGGCGCTGGCCCAGAATTTCGGGGTGACCCTCAGCTTCGGCTCGCCCGGCTACAGTCAGGGCTACGGCTACGACCACCGCGGTTACGGCTACGCCTCGCGCGACCTCGACTATCGCGCCCGGGCGCTGTCGCAGCACATCGACCGCCTCGCCTGGAGCGGCGCGATCCACCGCCGCGAGGCCCGGGAGCTGGTCCGGGAGATGAACCAGTATCAGCGCCTCGACCGCCGCTACGCCCGCAACGGGCTGAGCCGCGCCGAGTACCGCGACCTGGACCGCCGTCTGGACCGGATCCAGTACAAGCTCCAGCGCGCATCATATCGCAGCCGCTGGTAATCGGCCACGAACGACGAGGGCCGCTCCGGCGACGGGGCGGCCCTTTCGTTCGCGCGCCGGGGAGTCTAAGCGCTGCTGCATCGGCAGGAGCATGATCATGACGGCGGCGAACGAGGCGAAAGCCATTCTGCAAAGGCTGGGCGTGGACCAGGCGGCCTGGGGCGGCTCCCTGCCGACGCGCTCGCCCGTCGATGGATCAAGCGCCGGTTCGCTCGTCGTCACAGCCGATCTCGACACCGTGGTGGCCCGGGCGGTCAAGGCCTTTCACGCCTGGAAGCGCGTTCCCGCCCCCCGCCGCGGCGAACTGGTCCGCCTGCTCGGCGAGGAACTCCGCGCCTCGAAGGAAGACCTCGCCCGCCTGGTCACCCTCGAAGCCGGCAAGATCGTCTCAGAGGGCCTCGGCGAGGTTCAGGAGATGATCGACGTCTGCGACTTCGCCGTCGGACTGTCACGCCAGCTCTACGGCCTGACCCTGCCCAGCGAACGTCCCGGCCATCACATGCGCGAGACCTGGCAGCCGCTCGGCCCGGTGCTGGTCATCTCGGCCTTCAACTTCCCGGTCGCCGTCTGGGCCTGGAACGCTGCTCTCGCCCTCGTCTGCGGCGACCCGGTGATCTGGAAGCCGTCCGAGAAGACGCCCCTGACCGCCCTCGCCACCCAGGCCGTCCTCGACCGCGCCATCGCCCGCTTCGGCGATGCGCCCGAAGGTCTGTCCCAGGTCGTCGTCGGCGGCCGCGACGCCGGCGAGGCCCTCGCCGCCGACGCCCGTATCCCGCTGGTCTCCGCCACCGGCTCGACCCGGATGGGCCGGGCTGTGGCCCGGACCGTCGCCGCCCGCCTCGGCCGCAGCCTGCTGGAGCTCGGCGGCAACAACGCCATGATCGTCACGCCGTCGGCGGATCTCGACATGGCGGTGCGCGCCATCGCTTTCTCCGCCGTCGGCACCTGCGGTCAGCGTTGCACCAGCCTGCGCCGCCTGCTGGTTCACGACAGCATCGCCGACGCCCTGATCGCGCGCCTGACGACGGCCTACCCCACCCTGCCGGTCGGCGACCCGCGCGAGGACGGCGTGCTGGTCGGCCCGTTGATCGACGAGGCGTCGGCGGAGGGCTTCGAGACCGCCCTGAAGCAGGCGGGGGCGCCGGGCGGCGAGCGCGTCGTCGGCGG
>JAAXIW010000181.1 GCA_012270135.1 Brevundimonas sp.
CGGCCACCGACATGGAGACGTTCTTGATCGCCACCAGTTCGGCGACGATGTCGCGAATTTCCTCGGCCGCCGCCTTCGGATCCAGACCGGCCAGCTGGGCCAGGTCGATGGTGTTCATCAGGGCGTTGAAGATCGTCGTCTTGGTGGCGTGGTAGTAGTCCGACTGCTCCCGGACGATCTCCGCGACCGCCTGCGCCTTCTTCAGCTGTTCGAAGCCGGGCGTCGCCTTCGGGCCGGGCGCATTCTTCGGCGCGGGCGGCGTCTCGGCGGGTCTTGCGCGCGAGGCCAGGGCGTCTAGGCGGTCGGCGGCCGGCGAGGCGGGCTTGGCGGCATAGGATTCAGCGCGGCGCTCTTCCCGCTCGAGTTCGGCAATGTCGCCGCCGAACGCGAAGGCCTGGGTCTGAACGCCAGGTTCCGGCTGGGGACTGGCGTCCGGCGCGGCCGCAGGCGCGGGGGCGGGGGCCGGAGCGGGCGCCAGACGCGCGGCCGCCGCCGGTGCTCCAGGCTGACCTGTACGCTTCCCGAACACGCGTCAGGTCTTCTTCTTGAACAGGCCGGCGAACATCGACTTGCCATCGCCCTTGCCGCCCTTGCCCTTCGGCCCGGTCAACATCGGCAGTTCGCGGCAGGACACGATCTGGGCCAGCATCTGGAAGGCGTCCGCGGCCTTGGACTTGGCGCCGGAGTCGAGGATCATCTGGCCGTTGTTGGCGGCGGCGCCGAAGACCTTGGGATCGAACGGGATGATCAGGCTGGGGTGAACCCCGAGCGCGGCTCCGAATTCCTTGGCGGGGATCTCCGGGCGGCCCGGGACTCCGACCTGGTTGAGCACCAGCCGCGGTGGCGCGTCGTTGGGGCGGCCCTGACGGATCAGGTCGATCATGTTCTTGGCGTTTCGCAGGCTGGCGAGGTCCGGCGTGGCCACGACGACCACCTCATCGGCGGCGATCAGGGTGCGGCGCATCCAGCCCGACCACAGATGCGGCAGGTCGAGCACGACGAAAGGCGCGGTGGAGCGGATCTGGGTGGTGACCTCCTCGAAGGCCTCGGGCGAGATATCCCAGTCCGTGTCGAGGGTGGCCGGGGCGGCGAACAGGCTGAGCTTGTCGGTGCAGCGGACCATCATCCGGTCCAGCAGGACGGGATCGAGCCGGTCCGGCTGGCTGAGGGCGTCAGCGACACCGTTCAGCGGGTCCTGGTTGAAGTCGAGACCGGCGGTGCCGAACGGAAGATCATAGTCGACGATGACGGTGTTGGCCCCGATGCGCTCGCTCATCGCATAGGCGGTGTTGTGGGCGACGGAGCTGGCCCCGGCGCCGCCCCGGGCCCCGACGAAGGCGATCGATCGTCCGACGAAAGGCTGGGCGGGGTCGGAGAACAGGCCGCCGATGGCCGCGATAAGCTGGAGGGGCTGCAACGGAGCCACGAGGTATTCGCTGACGCCCCGCCGCATCAGTTCGCGGAACAGGAGGATGTCGTTGGTGGCGCCGATGACAACCACCTTGGTGCCGGCGTCGCAGACCTCGGCCAGCTGATCGACTTCCCACAGCAAGGTCTGCGGGTCTTTCAGACATTCGACGATGATCAGCGGCGGCGTCGGTTCGTGTTGATAGGCGTCGACGGCCGCGGCGACGCCGCCCACCCGGATCTGGGTGGTGGCGCGCGACAGACGGCGATCCTGACCAGCGCGCTCGGCCGCCGCGAGGGTGTCCTGGCGCTCGGCGAAGACGTGGATGGCGATGCGCGGTACCGAGACCTCGGGCCCGCTTCCGCCCAGCGAAGGCGGCGAGAAGGCCGCCGAGGCCCCGGCGACGAGGTCTCCCACGGGATTGAAGCCGGCCACGGCGGGCATCTGGGTCTCGACGGGGGCGGCCGGGTGCGCGGTCGCCGGCCCGGCGACGGCGGGAGGCGTGAACTGCAGGGGCGGCCGCGCATCGTCCGCCATACCCGGGGCGTCGGGGGCGGGGTATGCGCCGCCGGCCTCCAATGGCCGTTGCGGCGCAGGTCCGGGACCCGGCCCGGGGGCGACATAGCCCATGTCGAGATCGAACTCGTCCTCGAAGTCGTCAACCGGTCGGGGGAAGGCGTTTGTCATGTCTGCCTATTCCACCGCCTGGGAGAGACGGCCTTCGACCAGGGGTTCCTGTGGCGCAGAGGTGACTTCACCCCGGCGGTAGTTATCGAAGACCACGGCCGCGCGGCCGGAGTCCGCGGGGCTGATCGGGCGATGGCCGACGATGTCGCGCGGATCGGCGATCTGGGCGGCGAGATTGGCGTTGATGGCGCATCCCAGGCCCATCGAGCTGCTGTTCGAGAACCGTCCCTCCATCGCGCGCGGTTCCGCGGCGCAGTTGGGGATCACGGCGCGAACCGTCTCGAAGCCGGCGAGGACCGGAGCCCTGGGATCCGGCGCGGCATAGGAGACGACGAGGATACGGTCAGCCGGGAGTCCGGCGGACTCGAGCGCCGACCGGACGGCCCAGGTCTGTCGCGCCGCCGCTGCGTCATTGCCCGAGGGTCCCTCGATACGCACCGCTCCCACGCCCGAAGAGAAGTAGCGCCCGGCCAGATCGTTTATCGCGGCCTGCTGCGTGTAGGAGAGGCCGTCCTCGTGCACGGCGAGGGCGATCCGGTCGAGACCCGGCTCGACCCGCAGCGAGTATCGCGACAGGGGCGTGACCGGCTGCGTCACGGATGCGCCCGTCGATGCGCAGGCGCCGAGCACGGTAGCCGCTGCAACAGTCAGGAGGAGGGCGCGCATCATCGGGGACCTCATTCGATCACATAGCCCACGGGGCCGCTCCAGCCCGTGTCGGGAGCGTCGGCGGCGTTCGGGCGGCCGTAATGCTGGTTCAGCTGTCCGAACAGGATGGTCTGGGCGTCGTTGGCGATCCGCAGGCCGTCGGCGGGCGTCTGCATCCGGCCCGGCGACGTCGGCGAGACGATATAGGCCTCAACGATGATCACCAGTTCGGTCTCGCCGGAGGCATAGTCGCGTGACCGGAACAGGGCCCCGAGCACGGGCAGATCGCCGAGGCCGGGCAGTTGGTCGATGTTCTGGCGGGTATCCTCCCGCAACAGTCCGGCGATCATCAGCGAGCCGCCCGACGGCAGTTCGACGGTGTTGGATGCGCGCCGAACGGCAAGACCCGGGATGACGAGCGACGATCCCGTGGTCCCGCCCAGGGTGAAGGCGCCGAGCGATGTCAGCTCCGAGACCTCGGTCGACAGCTGCAGCGAGATGCGGCCGGGCGAAAGCACGATCGGCCGGACCGCAAGCCTTACCCCGTAGGGCTTGAACTCGATGGTCACCTTGGTGTTGCCGCCGTCGACCTCCTGGCCGACAGGAACCGGGAACTCGCCGCCGGCGAGGAATTCGGCGGCCTCGCCATTGGCCGTGGTGATGTTCGGCTCGGCGAGGATGCGGACCAGGCCCGCGCGTTCGAAAGCGCGCAGGGAACCGTTCAGGCTGCTGCCGTCGCCGGCCGAGTCCTGGTAGTTCAGGACCCCGCCGCCCAGCTGGTTGCCCGAAACAGCGAAGGTCGCAGCCTGGGTCAGGGTGAGGCCGTCTCCTACGCTCGCAAGAACGGCTGTCGCGTCCAGACCGAGTTGCTTCACCGCTGTACGCTGGACCTCGACGATCCGGGCCCGGACCGTGATCTGGTCGGAGCCCTCGATCGTCATCATGTTGATGACCTTGTCAGGGGTCGAGACGAAGGCGCGGGCGACCTGGCTGGCCCGGTCAGCTTCGCCCGGACTGAAGACAGTGCCTGTCAGGATGACGCTGTCGTTGACCGCTTCGGCCCGCACGTTCGCACCGGGCATGACCCGGCTCAGCGTGTCCTGCAGGGCGGAGACGCCGGCGTCGACGCGAATGCGCAGCGACAGGATGGTGCGGCCGGCGTTGTCGAGCACCACGGCGTCGGTCTCGCCCGGCGCGAGGCCGATGATGGTGATGCGGCGCGGCGAGTGAAGCATGGCTTCGGCGACCGTCGGGTTCGGCACGATCACATCGCGGGCGTCGGCGGGCAGATCCACCGCCATCGACGAACCGCGCGGCAGGCTGATCAGCTGGGATTGGGCGCCCATAGAGACGGCGGCGCGGGTCTGGGCCTGCACATCGGAGGGCGACGGCATGGCCACGACCAGCACGCCGGCGAGGGCGACGGAGGCGAGACGCATCAGCGGGCGCTTCATTGGACCACCACGACTTCAGGCGCGCCGCCGCGATAGACGCGGACGGCGGCGGATTGGCGCGGCCCGGCGGACACGCGGCCGGAAGGACCGCCGGTATCGGCGTAGGAACGCAGTATCAGGCTGAGTTCGCCTTCCGACTTCGCCAGGGCGAGCGCCTCGGCATCGCGCGGGCCGACCTCAAGGGTGGCCGTGGCGCCGATGACAGTCTGCTCGTCGTCGCCGGCGCGGGTCGACTGGTCGATGGCCAGCACCTTGATATTCTGCATGACCGTCGCCGAGGTGAATTTCGACCGGTCGCCCTCGGAGGCTCCGATATTGCCCAGGGTGGTTTCGCGGGTGAGGACGACATCAACCCGGTCGCCGGGCAGGATGAAGCCGCCGGCGGCGGTCTCGACCGTGACGCGGATGGCCATGGCGCGCATGCCCGGCTCGAGGTAGGCGGCCATGTAGCCACTGTCACCGGCGCGCACGATCTTGCGCATGATGATAGGCTCGCCCGCGAGGATGGGCTCGCGCACCACCGAGCCGACGTAGTCGGCCTTGGCCCCGCCGGTCGCGAGATCGGTCGCGGCGCGGGTCACGGCGGCGACGGCGCCCTCGGGTTTCGACTGCTCGGCGGCCGGAATCGGCGTGGAGCCGTCGGTGATGAAGGCGGGATTGACCTGGTCGACCGGCCATTCCTTCCAGTCGAGGTCGGATTCCTCCAGCCGTTTGCCAGGCTGCAGATCCTTGGCGGCGACCAGAACCCTGGCCATCGGGCGGGCGTCAACCGGCGCGGCGGTGGCCACGGCGGTCGGCTCGTTGGACGGCGATCCCATGGCGCGCACGACGAGGGCCAGCCCAATGGCGGCCACTGCGGCGACACAGATCACGATGATTCGGGCAGGCTTCATCGACTGTCTCCGGAAGGGCCGGCCGGACCCCGAGATCGGTCCTTCGCCCCCCTGCCGTTAACGAACATGCAGTGCGCGGGTTAACGGGGGCCTAAGTGCTAACGCAGGGCTCGCCGGACGAGCGTTAGCCGCCGAGGAAGGCGGCCATCAGTGGCGAGGCCGGCCAGGCGACCAGGGCGCCGATGGCGATGGCGACCCCGTAGGGGATGTGCCCCTTGGGCTCCATCAATTGGACCAGCCACCCCGGCCCCGCGCCCACATAGGGCTGCAGCCAGGCGCGGCTGACGAGCAGGGCCAGGGAGAACACGCCGCCGACGACGGCGGTGGCGAGGACGAAGACTCCGGAGCCGGACAGGCCGAGCCACAGGCAGGCGGCGGCCATCAGTTTGACGTCGCCGCCGCCGAGCAGGTTCAGGGCGAACAGTCCCATGCCGATCAGCAGGGCCGCGCCCGCGACGGCGATATGGATTCCGATCGCCGCGGGTTGAAGTCCGAGAGCCAGGGCCGCGGGGAAGAAGCCGAGGATCAGCAGGCCGGAGATCCAGTTCGGGATCTTCATCGACGTCAGATCCTTCAGCCCGGCGACGATGACCAAGGCGGGAAGAATGGCGAGCAGGATCAGTTGCAGGACTTCCATGGCGCCAGACTGCGTGATCGACCTTTAAGGCGGCGTTTCCGGCGGTGCGCAAAAGCAAAGGGCCGGAGCGTTCCCGCTCCGGCCCTCGCCTGTTTCAAGACGCTTGCGACGCTTAGGTGGCGCCGATGGCGGTGGCGACCTTGCCGAACTGGGTCGAGATGTTGGTTCCCAGGGCGGTGACGGCCGCGATGATCACGACGGCGATGAGGGCGGCGATCAGGCCATATTCGATGGCCGTGGCGCCCGACTCATCGGACATGAACTTCGAAATGAACTTCTTCATGGTCTTTGTTCCCTTGCAGAAGAGGAGCGAGCTACTGAACGACGGGGGGAGCCGGTAGCCCGCTTGACCCCCAAAACGCACCGTCGTTATCGCGCATATCGGTTAAGGCCCGGTCGCCGGGCGTGGTTACCGGAATATTTACTGTAGAATCTCCCGGAATGACCCGTCGCCGGACCGGTATCTACCGGCTGTGACTGGTGCTGGTCCGGTATAGCGGCGCGGGCTTCAGCCTTTGTTGAGATTTCAGGGGCAGGTTCGCGGTCACGCTCTCGCGCGCGCTCGCTCTATGGACACCGTCGCCATGACCCGCACCCACCGTCTGCTCCTTGCTCTCGGCGCGACCGCCTTGCTGGTCGGCCCCGGGGCCGCCCTCGCCCAATCCGGACGCATCAGCGTCGAGATCGATCAGGCCCAGCGCGTCCAGCTGCGCGGCCCGGCCGGCTCGGTCATCGTGGGTAATCCCGAGATCGCCGACGTCACGGTGGTGGACGCCAATACGCTCTACATCACCGGCAAGGGCTACGGCGTGACCGAGGTCGTCGCCGTCGATCCGATCGGCCGCACGGTGTTCCAGAGCCAGGTCGTGGTCACCGCCGGGGACGGCTCGGGCCGGGTCCGCGTATGGCGTGGCGCCCAGGCGACCGAAATGGCCTGCGCCAGTTCGTGCTCGCCCTCGGTGCGGGGAACCAGCGGCCCCGCCCCCGCCCAGCAATAGGCCGACATGATCGCTCGCCGTCGCCACGGATCGTCCCGAGGCCGCCGACGGCTCGGCGGTCTGCTGCGCAATCGCGACGGTTCCGCCGCCGTCGAGTTCGGCCTCGTCGTCCTGCCCTTCTGCGTCATGATCTTCGCCATTCTGGAGGTGGCGCTGATCTTCACGCTGGATTCCGTGCTGGAGAACGCCGCCATCTCGACCGGCCGGCTGGTGCGCACCGGCCAGGCCAGCGCCCAAGGCATGACGGCGGCCCAGTTCAAGACCCAGCTATGCAGCCGGATGAGCATCTTTTCCGGCGATTGCGAGACCAAGGCGACGATCGACGTGCGGGTGATTCCGCAGTTCAACACGACGCCGCCCGATCCGCTCGCGGGGGATGGGTTCGACCCCAGCGGCCTGACCTACGCCAACGGCAATCCCGGAGATCTGATCCTGGTGCGGGTCTGGTACCAGCACCCGCTGCTGACCACCTTCCTGTCGCAGGGCCTGTCGCATGTGGGCGACCGCACGGCGATGCTGACGGCCTCCACCGCCTTCCGCAACGAGCCCGCCGGATGAAGCGCACCGGCCTGATCAGACGCTGGGTCGGCGACGAGCGCGGGGTCTCGGCGATCGAGTTCGCCATGCTCGCGCCGGTGCTGATCCTCTTCTACATGGGCATGACCGAGTTCTGTCAGGGCTTCATGGCCCAGAAGCGCATGGGACACGTCTCGGCCATGGTCGCCGATCTGATCGCCCAGGAGGAGACGGTGACGCCGGCGACCATCGACGACATCTTCGACATCGGCGGGCTGATCATGAAGCCGTTCCCGACGGCGACCCTGAACCAGCGGGTCTCGAGCGTCAGCCGGACCTCGGGCACCGCCCGGGTCGACTGGAGCCGGGGCGACGGCATGACGGCGCGGGGCGTGGGTTCGACGATGACCCTGCCGGCCGACCTGATCGAGGACGGCGAGAGCGTGATCGTGGCCGAGGTGACCTATGACTATGACTCGGCCGCGGACTATCTGATGCCGGGCCTGACGCGGTTTTCGCACACCTATTATCTGCGGCCGCGGACCGTCGACCGGACGACCTGCGCGGCCTGCTAGGCGCCAGTAAGGGCCTCGCGCAGGGCGAGGATCTTCACCTCCGTCTCGGCCAGCTCGGAGGCGGGATCGCTGTCGGCGACGATGCCGGCGCCGGCGAGGGCGCGGAAGCGCCAGCGGCCCTCCACCCGTTCGAAGGACGCGGTGCGGATCAGCACAGAGGCGGTCAGGCCGCCGTCGGCGCCGATGTGGAACAGGCTGCCGCACCAGGGTCCGCGCGGCGGTTCATGGGCGGCGATGACCTTCATGGCCTGATGCTTGGGCGCGCCGGTGATCGAGCCGGGCGGGAAGGTGGCGTCCAGCAGGTCGGCGACGCCGGCGCCGGGCCGGGCCGTCGCGGTCACTGTCGATACGAGGTGGTGGACGGTCGGGTGGCTTTCGATCTCGACCAGCCGGTCGACGGCGACCGTGCCCGGTTCAGCGACACGCGACAGGTCGTTGCGCATCAGATCGACGATCATCACGTTCTCGGCCCGGTCCTTGGCGCTGGCCGCGAGCTCGGCGGCGAGGGCGGCGGCGCGGGCGGGATCTGGATGGCGGGGGCGTGTGCCCTTGATG
>JAAXIW010000089.1 GCA_012270135.1 Brevundimonas sp.
CGGCCGTGCCGGAGCGCGCCTTCGGCAGCCTGTTCATGGTGCCGCCCGGCAGCGGCGCGACCAGCGGCCCGTCCGCGCCCGCCCGGGAGGCGATCGTGCCCGCCGTGCCGTCGCCGGCGAGGACGAACAGCACATCGGGGCGGGCTTCCAGCGCCGCCTCGATCTCGGCGTCGAACTTGCCCGGCTCCAGCGTCACCACCGAGGTTTCGCAGGCGTAGCGTCCGAGAATGGCCCCGGCATCCTCCGCCGCGCCCTCTCCCACCCCGCCCGACAGCGGATTGACCAGCATGATGACCCGCCTCAGCGGTACGTGGCTGGTGAGTTCGCAAGCGCCCGCCTCCGGCGCCCCGGGCGGGCTGTCGGGTGCGGTCGGAGGGTCGTCCGCCGGGATCAGGGTCGCGCTCATGCCGCCCGAACGTCCCGCCCGGGGCGATGTTCCGGGCGGGAGCCGAAGCGCGGCGGTTTATAGCTTCCGTTCGTCCGAGGCCGCGGCGGCGCCCGCCGGGGCCGCGTCGCCCGCCTTGGCCGCGGCCGCGCCGGCCGCCTCGCCCGCCTGGTCGGCGACCTTGGGCGCTTCGCCGCGGACCTTGGTCCAGGCGCTGGAAATCCAGCCGTCCATCATGGCTCCGCCTTCCGCCAGCGACTTCTCCTTGATGCCGAGCCCGGCGGTCAATGCGCCGAACAGGGCCAGAAGCGTGATCAGGACGCCGATGACCGGATTGCCCCGCCGCCGCCTGGTGCGGGCCCACACGGGACTGTGATCGCCGTCATCCGCCATGCGAACCGGTTGAGAAAAACGCATACGAAACCCCCGTCTCTCGCCCCGTGCGGGGCTGGCCACGCCCCCTGCGCGGCGTACTGCAAAGCCTGATACAGGCCTGCCGACACCATAGCGTGGGAACCGTCACGCTTATCCAGCATTATCACCCGTGGGGCGAACCCGAGGGATGAAGGACATACCCATGAAAAAGGCAATCATCGCCATCGCCGGCGCCGGCCTGCTGGCCTCCGCCTGCGCCAGCGATCCGTACGGCGGCACCAATGAAACCGTCCGTCAGGGCGCCATCGGCGCCGGCATCGGCGCGGTCGCCGGCGCCATCATCGGCAACAATGTCGGCGACGGCAACGCCGGAACCGGCGCGGCCATCGGCGCGGTCGTCGGCGGCGCCGCGGGCGCGATCCGCGGTTCGCAGCAGGACCGGGCCAACCAGCAGCGCTACCGCGACAGCCAGGGCCGGTACTACTATTGCTACGATAACCGGCAGACCGAGTGCTATTGGGAGAACGGCCAGCGCCGCTACTAGGCGCGCCGGGATTCCGTGAATGATCAGGGCGGTTCGTCGGTGACGGGCCGCCCTTTTTCGTGAAGGGGCTTGAATGAAGCGGTTGACCGTATTGCTGGGCGCATTGGCCCTGGCCGGCTGCGCCGGAACGCCGTGGGAGCGCGCCGACCTGGTGACGGAGCCGAGCGTCTGCGCGCCCCATCGGTTCGACATCTATTTTCGCGACAGCGAGGCCGGGCTGACCGACGCGGCCCGGCACGCCATCAGCCTGACCTCCACCCGGTTGCAGGCTTGCGATATCCGCAAGGTCGAGGTGATCGGCCTGGCCGACGCGCGGGGCGGGGCCGAGGCCAATCTGAACCTGTCCGAGCGCCGCGCCCTCGCGGTGACCGAGGCGCTGCAGGCGGCCGGCTGGCCCGCTCCGGTGTTCAGCCTGATGGTCGCCGGCGAGTCCGGCTCGACGACCGCCGCCGGAGCCAACGAGCCGATGCGGCGCCGGACCGAGGTGCTGGTCGACGCCGCGCCCCGCTGACTGGGACACGACGCCGCGTGACGCGGGACCGGGGACGCGGCTAAGGTCGCCGCCGTGACCGGCCTCCTCAGACTGATCCTTGTCCTCGCCCTGATGTGCGCCCCGTCCCTGGCGGCGGCGCAGGACGGGCGCCTGCAGCGCACCGAGCGCATCGCCGCCGAACTGGTCGTCATGTCGCAATGGGCCGCACCCGGATCGACGGCGATCGTGGCGGTGCGTCAGGACATCGAGCCCGGCTGGCACACCTACTGGCGCAATCCGGGCGATTCCGGCGGGGCGACGACCCTGAACTGGACCCTGCCCGAGGGCGTGGCCGCCGGCGACATCGTCTGGCCGTTGCCCGAGCGCCAGCGGCTCGCCGGGCTGATGAACTACGGCTACTCCGGCGAGGTCTATCTGCCGGTTCCGGTCGAGATTCCGGCGACCGCGCGACCGGGGACCACCCTCCCGCTGACCGTGCGGGCGCTGTTCCTCGTCTGCAGCGCCGAGATGTGCGTGCCGGACGAACTGACCCTGAGCCTCGACCTGCCGGTCCGGGACGGCGCCGCGCCGCTGGACCCGCGCCACGGGACCGCGATCCAGGCCGTGCTGGAGACCGCCCCGCGTCCGGCCGGGATCGAGGCGCGGGCGGCGCTGGAGAACGGCGTGCTGACCCTGAGCGCCGCCGGCGGGCCGCTGGCGGGGCGCGATCCCGGACCGAGCTATTTCTTCCCGTTCGAGGGCGGGGTCATCGAACACCCGGCCCCCCAGAGCGGCGCCTGGGGTCCGCGGGGCCTGACGCTGCGGATGCAGGCGGGCGGCGCCCTGCGCAGCGGCGGCGTGACCGGCCCGGTCGGCGGCGTGCTGGTCACGGCCCATGGCGCCTGGGAGGTGACCGCCGCGCCGGGCGGCGTCCTGACCGGGACATCCGGCTCCGGCGACCTGGCGCCGGCCGCGGACCAACCGGCGCAGGCGGCGGCGGCGAACGGCGGCGGCCTCGCCGGCTTCGCCCAGGCCGCCCTGTTCGCCCTCATGGGCGGGCTGATCCTGAACCTGATGCCGTGCGTCTTCCCCATTCTGGCGATGAAGGCGGCCGCCCTGACGCGGTCGGCGCACGACCCGGCCCATGCGCGGCGGGACGGACTGGCCTTCCTCGCCGGCGTCCTGACCACCTTCCTGCTGCTGGCCGGCTTGCTGCTGGCCCTGCGGGCGGCGGGGCAGGCGGCGGGCTGGGGCTTCCAGCTCCAGTCGCCGGCGGTGACGGCGGGCCTCGCCCTGCTGATGCTCGCCGTGGCCCTGAACCTGTCCGGCGTCTTCAACGTCGGAGCCGGTTTGCAGGGCGCCGGATCGGGGCCGCTGGCGCGCCTGCCGGGCGGCGTCGGCGCCTTCTTCACCGGGGCCCTGGCCGTCGTCGTGGCCGCCCCCTGCACCGCCCCCTTCATGGCCTTCGCGCTCGGCGCCGCCCTGCTGATGCCGTGGCCGATGGCGCTGGCGGTGTTCCTGATGCTGGGGCTCGGTCTGGCCCTGCCCTTCGTGGTGGTCAGCCTGACCCCCGGCCTGCTGTCGCGCCTGCCGCGCCCCGGGCCGTGGATGGAGCGGCTCAAGGGCCTGCTGGCCTTCCCGATGTATGGAACGGCGGCCTGGCTGGTGTGGGTCTTCGCCCGTCAGAGCGGATCGGAGGCCCTCGGCCTGCTGCTTCTCGCCGCCGTGCTGGTCGCCTTCGGCCTCTGGTCGGCCGGCGTGAACCAGACCCGGCGCGCCGGGGGCGGATCCGCCGTGATCAGCGCCGTCGCCGCCGCCGTCGCACTCCTCGCCGCCTTCGCCCTGGTCAGCGTCGCCGCCCGCATGCCGCCGGAAGCCGCGACCGGGGTCGCCGGCACGTCGGACCTGCCCTCGCGGCCCTGGTCGTCGGCGGCGGTCGAGGCGGCGCGGGCCGAAGGGCGGCCGGTGCTGGTCAATTTCACCGCCGACTGGTGCGTGACCTGCAAGATCAACGAGCGCACCTCGCTGACTTCGGACCGGGTCAGGGCGGCGATGGACAGCGCCGGCGCGGTCTATCTGGTCGGCGACTGGACCCGTCGCGACGACGCCATCACCGCCGAGTTGCAGCGCCACGGCCGGTCCGGCGTTCCCCTGTATCTGCTCTATTCGCCCGGATCGGCCGAGCCGCGCATCCTGCCCCAGCTTCTGACCGAGGGGGTCATCGTCGACGCCCTCAACGACATCAGCCCCTGAAGGAGTCCGTCATGAAACGCCTGACCGTCGCCGCCTTCTCCGCCCTCGCTCTCGCCGCCTGCCAGCAGCCGGCCGCCGCTCCGGAGCCCGCCGACGCCCCGGCCGCGGCCGCCCCCGCGACCGCCGAGGCCGGCACGCCGATGGCGGGCCAGGCCGCGCCGGCCTTCACCCTCGTCGACGCCGACGGGACGCAGCGTTCGCTGGCGGATTTCCGCGGCAAGACGGTGGTGCTGGAATGGACCAACGAGGGCTGCCCCTATGTGAAGAAGCACTACACGGGGGCCATGCAGGCGCTGCAACGCGAGGCCGTGGCCGACGGGGTCGTCTGGCTGACCATCATCTCGTCCGCGCCCGGAACCCAGGGCTTTGTCGAGGGCGAGGCCGCCCGTCAGTGGAAGAGCCGCACCAACGGAGCGTCGACGCATCTGCTGCTCGACCCGACCGGCGAGGTCGGCAAGCTGTATGACGCCAAGACCACGCCCGACATGCGGGTGATCGATGGCGAAGGCCGGCTGGTCTATGTCGGCGGCATCGACGACCGCCCGACCAACAAGGTCGAGGATCTGGAAGGGGCGAACAACTACGTCCGGGCCGCCCTGGACGATCTGGAGGCCGGCCGTCCCGTGCGCACGGCCTTCGCGACGCCCTACGGGTGTTCGGTGAAGTATCCGGAGACCGTGGAAGGCTGATCGGGTCCCTCTCGCATTGGGAGAGGGATCAAACCTCCGGCTGCGGCGGGGCCGTGATGACTTCGACGTTGTCGTTCAGCAGATAGGCCAGTTCGTCGAGCGCGACGCTGCGTTCGGCGGGGCTCGTCGCCGCCTCGACGGCCGAGAGCTTGACCGGAATGTCCTCGGAAATGCCGCGCAGGATGCATTTCAGATCGCCGTCGGTCCCACGCTCCTTGAGGATCAGGTGACCCTGCATGTCGAGCGCGGCGAGCTCCGTGGCCCGGGCCTTGAAGCCGCTGAAGTCGGGTCCGGCGAAGAAGTCGGCCCGCTCGGCGGCCCCGTCGGCCATCCACGCCCGGACCTCGCCGCGCAGCCGGCCGGAGCGGGCCACGATGTCCGCGAACAGCGGCTCGCCGGCGACCGAGACCGGCGCGTCGGCGGCGGCGGGCGGCTGGGCCGCGGCCATGGCCACGTTCGGGTCGGAGAGCAGCAGAGAGACGGCAAGGGCGACGCCGCAGGACATGGCGGACCTCATAATGTTGGGCCGAATCATGGTTTCGGCGTTGAACCGGCTTACGCCCCACCCGTAAACGAGGGTTTACCCTCCTCCCGCAGAGTGCGCCGATGACCGCCCGCAGACAGGCCCTGGACATGCTTCGCGCCGTCGCCCGCAAGGACGCCGGCGCCCGGATCGTGCATCAGTTCGCCACCGACCCCGGGCGGATCGGGCGGATGGGCGTCGAGGCGGCGGGCCTGTATCTGGACCTGTCCAAGCAGAGCTGGACCGCCGAAGGGTTCGAGGCGGCGCTGGACCTCGCCCGCGCCTGCGACCTCGAGGGCCGGCGGGCCGCCCTGTTCGGGGGCGAGGCGGTCAACAACACCGAGGGGCGGGCCGTGCTGCATCCCGCCCTGCGCGCCGCCGGGGACGCTGACTTCCGCGCTCTCGGAGAGCCGGTCTCGGAAGAGGTGGCCGCGACGCGCGCCGAAATGGCCCGGTTCGCCACAGACATCGGCTCCGGAGCCGAGACCGGCGGGGCCAGGCAGCCGTTCACCGCCGTCGTCCACATCGGCATCGGCGGCTCCGACCTGGGGCCGCGCCTGCTGTGGGATGCGTTGCGCCCGCTGGATCCGACCATCGACCTGCGCTTCGTGGCCAATATCGATCCGCGCGACATGGGCGAGGCCCTCGCCGGACTGGACCCCGAGACCACCCTTGTCGTGGTCGTCTCCAAGACCTTCACGACGCAGGAAACCCTGGCCAACGCCGACCTCGCCAAGGCCTGGCTGGCCGCGAACCTGTCGCCGAAGCGGATGGCGCACCACCTGATCGGCGTCACCGCCGCGCCGGACAAGGCCGAGGCCTGGGGCTGCGGCCGAACCTTCGGATTCCGCGACTGGGTCGGCGGGCGCTATTCGCTGTGGTCGGCGGTCTCGCTGTCGGTCGCCGTGGCCCTGGGCTGGGACGTGTTCCAGCGCGTGCTGGACGGCGCCCGGGCCATGGACGAGCATTTCCTGACCGCCGATCTCGAGCGCAACGCCCCGGTGCTGCTGGCGCTGGCCCAGGTGTTCAACATCGAGGGTCTGGGCCGTCACGCCCGCACCGTGGCGCCCTACGCCCACGGACTGCGCCGCCTGCCGGCCTTCCTGCAGCAACTGGAGATGGAGTCGAACGGCAAGCGGGTGAAGCGCGACGGCTCGCCCGTCGACACCGCCACCGGCCCGATCGTGTTCGGCGAGCCGGGCACCAACGGCCAGCATGCCTTTTTCCAGCAGATTCATCAGGGGCCGCAGGTCGTGCCCGCCGAATTCGTCGTCGTGCGCCATACCTCGGACGCCGCCCTGGACGACCGCCAGGGCGATGCGCCGCTGTGGTCCAACGCCCTGGCCCAGGCCCAGGCGCTGATGGTCGGCAAGACGGAGGCCGAGGCGCGGGCCGAACTGATCGCGGCGGGCGCCGGCGCGGCCGAGGCCGACCGGCTGGCCCCGCACAGGACCTTCCCGGGCGACCGCCCCTCGACCACCCTGCTGATGGACGCCCTGACGCCCGAGGCGGTCGGGGCCCTGATCGCCCTCTATGAGCACAAGACCTTCGTCGAGGGCGTCGTCTGGGACATCAACAGCTTCGACCAGTGGGGCGTCGAACTCGGCAAGGTGCTGGCGAAGGCGATCCTGAAGGACGTGCAGGCGGGCGAGCCGTCGGAAGGGCTGGACCCGTCAACGACCGAGCTGATGAAGCGGCTGATGGTCTAGGGTCAGCCCGAGGGGGCGGTCGCGTTGCGGCCGCCGCCGTTCATCTCGCTGGCGGGACGGCCCGGCCAGCGCTGCAGCGGACGATTTCCCCAGTTGAGGCCGGCGGCGCGGGGCTGGATGCAGCCGTCCTCGTCATCGCTCATGCACACCTTGTAGACGACGCCGCCGATGCGGACGGAGGTCGGGCGGCCATTGGCGGCGCGCTCGACCACCACCGGCGTTTCGGCCCGGGCGGCCGGCTGCGTCGGCGCCTCCTGGGCCTGCACCGGGGCCGCGGCGGCCGCGACGGCCAGGGTCGCCGCCGCGAGGGCGGCCTTGAGATGTGTGCTGATCGACATGGTCAACTCCTGCGATGGGTTCCGGAAAAAATGCCTCGACAGGCGGCATCGTTCCGCGAAGCACGGAGTCGGCATCGGCCGTGATCGCCCATGAAAAAGGCGGACGCCGTTTCCGGCGCCCGCCTTCCTCGCCCAACCCGGCCCATACTCACGCGGCCGGGGATAAGGGAGCTGGTCTACCAGCGACGATCGTAGCGATAGTCGCGGTTGTGGTTCTGGGCGCTGCGCCACTGGCCGTGGTTCCGCCAGAAGCGACCGTCGCGGTAGTAGCCGCGGCCGGCGTAGGTGCGCCCCTCGACGTAGCGGCCGTTGTAATGCCGGTCGCCGTAGTCGCGGTCACGGCTGTTGATGCCGTGCTCGCGCTCCCAGTGACCGAGGTTCCGGTAGCAGCGGCCGTCGCGATAGTACTGGCAGTCGGGGCCGCGGTAGGTCCCGTCGCGGTAGCCGTAGCGGTTGTTGTCCGTCGCGGCGGCGATGACGCCGCGGATGATCAGGTCGACGAGCGGGTCGCCGCCCGAACCATAGCCGTAGGACTGGGCGCTGGCCGGGGCCGCGGCGGCGCCGAGCGCCAGGGCCGCGACCGAGCCGGCGGCGAGGGTCTTGATCGGAATTCGCATAGGATTGCTCCTTTGACGGCGCCCGGGGGCGGCGGTGGCCCACGGTTATGCGCCGGGCCGCCTGAACCGGCCGGGGACCGCGCGTTCAGACCCGGTTCATCCGTCCGGGGCGTCCCCGAAAATTCGACCGCCCCGCGCCTTGACGCGGCCGACGCCGGGTCCTACCTGCCGCACGCGTTAGCACTCGGGGGCGGCGGCTGCCAAAGCCGCGACCGGGCGCTCGATTGAAACTGTTTTGGGGGCCTCATCAGATGGCGTTTCGTCCGCTCGGCGACCGCGTGCTCGTGAAGCGCGTGGAAGAGGAATCGAAGACCAAGGGCGGGATCATCATCCCCGACACCGCCAAGGAAAAGCCCCAGGAAGGCGAAGTCGTCGCCGTCGGCCCCGGCGCCCGTGACGACTCGGGCAAGGTCAACGCCCTGGAGCTGAAGGCCGGCGACCGCATCCTGTTCGGCAAAT
>JAAXIW010000037.1 GCA_012270135.1 Brevundimonas sp.
GCCGAAATGGCCATGTCGATCGTGCTCATCAGCCACGATCTTGCGGTTCTCGCTGAATTCTGCGATCGGGTAATGGTCATGTATGCCGGGCAGATCGTCGAGCAGGCCCCCATAGACCCCTTCTTCGTCCGCCCGCGGCACCCCTACTCGTCGGCGCTTCTGCCGACGCTACCGGAGCCCCCGCCGCCCCGTCAGCCGCCGGCCGGCCACGCCTGCGGCCGCCACGCCCAGGCCCCGCACCACCCGGCCCGTCCCGCTCACCTCCGCCACGGCCCAGCCCCAGGCCTCGCCCGAGCGGTCGACCACGCGGCCGACCGCGATGTCGAGCGCGCCGAACGAGCGTCGCACCACCACCACCTCGACCGCGCGCGACGGGCACAGGGCGCCCGGAGCCAGCCGCACCACATGGACATCCTCGCCCAGCCGCCCGGCGCGCTCCCCCCGGGCTGTCCCGAGCGCCGCCAGACCCGCCGGCTTGCCGACGGGCGCGCGTATGAATCGCACCCCGGCCCCGCCCCGGCCGGTTCGGCAGGTCTCCTCGAGGGTGCGCGCCTCGCGGGCCGGACCGTCCTGGAAGGCGCTGAGCCAGGCCGACAGCCAGGCGGCGTCGGCCTCGGTCAACTGCTCCGCCGACAGGCTGGCCTCGGACCCGAGCTTTGAAACCATCGCGCCGTAGTCGTCGAGCGCCGCCAACGCCGCCTTCTCGCGCTGGTCCATGCGCACCGCCGCGCCGGTGATCAGCAGCGAGCCGGACAGCGCCAGCGCCGCCAGTACGCCCATGGCGGCGGCCAGTTGGGTCGAGGTTCGCCGGGCGAACCAGCCTGTCAGGCCCGGGGGCCGCTCGCCCATCTCAGCCCGCCGCCGACAGGTCGCGGAAGATCAGGCTCTGGCTGCGCGCTGACACGATCAGCGGATGCAGGTCCTCGCCCAGTTCGGGCGTCTGTTCCTTGAGCCGGCGGCGCAGGGCGCTGATGCGGGCGTCGATGACGTTGACGAAATTGTCCGGCAGGAATTTCCACTCCACCCAGCAGCGGTCCCACAGCATGGTCTTGGTCACCGGCTGGCCCCGGGCGGCCATCAGTTCGGCGACGATGGCGAACTCCAGAGGCGACAGGTCGATCTGCCGGCTGTCGCCGTCGCCCGGATCGAACTTCAGGGTGCGGGCGCCCGGCGACAGGCGGAACGGCCCGTTGACCAGTTCGGCCCCCGCCGGCCGGGCCCGCCCCGAGGCGCGCCGCAACTGGGCGGCGATGCGGGCCACCAGCTCTTCGTCGCCGACCGGCTTGGCCAGATAGTCGTCCGCGCCGCCCAGCAGGCCCTCGACCTTCTGCCGCTCGCCGCCGAGCGCGGTCAGCATCAGGGCCGGCGCGTCGGCCGAGGTTCCGCCGCCGGCGCGCAGCCGCTTCAGCATCTCCAGCCCATCCATCCCGGCCGTCAGCCGGTCGTGGATCAGCACGTCATAGGGGGCGCGGGACGCCGCCTCGAGCGCCGCCTCGCCGGTCTCGAAGCGGTCCACGGCCTCGAAACCGGCCGCGGCCAGCCGCTCCGCGACATGGTCGGACAGGGCCGGGTCGTCCTCGAGCAGCAGGGCGCGACGCCCCGCGAACACCGGGCCGAGCCGGGCGAAGGGATCGTCGTCCCGCGTGGTCGCGCCGTCGTCCTCGCCGTTCATGTCCAGGTCCACGCTGCTCTCCGCCGTCGGCGCCACGATAGGACGCCGGGACTGGATGACAACGCCCGACGCCGATCATCCTCTAGGCCGGTGGAGCGGGGACGGGGGCTGATCGTTCCTGACGCCGTCCGTCCCCTTCGCGCCTCAGTGGCTGTCGCCGTGGCCGACCGTCTCGGCGGCGCCCGTCGCCCAGGCTTCGCCGCCGGCTTCCGCGAACCAGAACGGGGCGCGCGGCCGTTGCCGGGGCGCGATCTCGTTCATGCCGGAATCGTAGACCCGGCCGTTGAGCACGGTGTAGGCGACCGAGGTGGTGTTGCGGATGTTCTCCAGCGGATTGTCGTTCAGCACCACCATGTCGGCCAGCTTGCCGACCTCCAGCGAGCCGATGTCGCCGTCCATGCCCAGCGCCTTCGCGCCGTTCAGGGTGCCGGCCCGGATGACGTCGAGCGGCTGCATGCCGCCCTGGGCCAGGCTCCACAGCTCCCAGTGCGCCGCCAGGCCCTCGCGCTGCCCGTGGGCGCCGATCTGGACGGTGACGCCCATATCGGACAGGCGCGTGGCCTCGCGCGCCACGGAGATATGGTTCCACTCATTGTCCGGGGCGGTCGTCGGCCGGCGGGCGCGGGCGTCGAGGATCCGCCGCGGCACATATTGGGTCAGGATCGGATCGTTCCAGACCGGGCTCTCCTGGTACCAGTAATTCTCGCCGTAGCTGCCGCCATAGGCGACCACGATGGTCGGGTTGTAGGCGACGTTCGTCTGGCGCCACAGCTGGTGCACGTCGTCGTAGAGACGGGCCAGCGGGATCGAGTGCTCGATCGTGGTGTGGCCGTCGACGATCATCGACATGTTGTGCTGATAGAGCGACCCGCCCTCGGGCACGACCATCATGTTCAGCTGGCGCGCGGCCTCGATGACCTGCTGGCGCTGGTCGCGGCGGGGCTGGTTGTAGCTTTTCACGCTCCACGCCCCGGCCGCCTGCATCCGGCGCAGGGTGGACAGGGCGTCGTCCAGATCGTCGATCTGGGCCGTGGTCGCCGTCGTGGCCCCGTACAGGATGGTGCCGGTCGAGAAGATGCGCGGCGCCACGACCCGGCCGGCGCGGGCCAGCTCGCTGTGGGCGAAGATCTCACTGGTGTCGGCTGAGGGATTGTGGATCGTGGTCACCCCGAAGGCCAGCGAGGCGTAGTCGACCCAGCTCTGCTCGGGGATGATCTCGTCCGTTCCCATCGAACCGTGCCAGTGGGTGTCCACCAGGCCGGGCATGATGGTCTTGCCGGTCATGTCGAGGGTCGGGATGCCCGCCGGGATCGTCGTGCTGGCCGTCGGGCCGATCGACTCGATGCGGTTGCCGTCGACGACGATGATGCCGTTCTCGATCACCTCGGCGCCGTTCATGGTGATGATCCGGGCGCCGACCAGGGCCATGCGGCCCTCGGGGCGATCCGTCTCGACGCTGAAGCCGAGATTGATTCCACGTTCGTCCGGCTTGGGCAGCTCGTCCGGCGCCCCCTCCACGAAGGCGAAGGACCGGTTCAGGTCGCGGGTGAACAGTTCCGGCCCCTGCGACCAGTGCAGGCGGCGGGAGTCGCCGGACCAGCTGAGCCACTCGCCGGAGTCGCGGGTGACGCGGGCCTGCGGCAGGGATTTGCCGTCCGGCCCGACGTTGATCGGCCGGCCCGCCGCCACGAAGGGTGCGACATAGGCGTTGAACCGCTCGGTCCAGCCGATCCAGTTGCCGTCCGGCGACACCGCGAACTCGGCCGCCCAGTCGGAGGTCAGGTGGGTGCGCTCGTCCGAGCCGTCCATGTCGACCGAGATCAGGGTGCGCTTGTCGCCGTCGCGGCCGGTCAGGAACAGCCGGTCGCCGTCGGCCCCGAACTGGGGATGGGCGCCGTCCTCGGTGACCAGCACCGGCTCGCCGCCCGCGGCGGGGACGCGGTAGACGCCCGGCTCACGGCTCCACAGGCCGGTGGTCAGGAAACCGTCGTTGACCTTGCGGTAGACGATCGTGCGTCCATCCGGCGAGAAGGTCGGCTCGATGTAGTGGCCGGGGTTCGTGGTCACGACCCGTCCGGCTCCGCCCGAGGCGGCAACCACCCGGACCGTCCCCAGCTGCTGATCGTCCCAGGTCGTGTAGACGATCGAACGACCGTCGCGCGACCAGTTGGGATAGAGTTCGAAATGGTCGCTCTGGCGAGTCAGGCGGCGCGCCGTTCCGCTCGGAAGATCGCGAATCCACAGATTGCCCAGCGCCTCGAACACCACCCTCGAACCGTCGGGCGAGGGGCGGGCCCAGCGGACCATCTTCACGTCGAAGCTGTCGGGCGCCACCTCGACCGGGAAGCGGACGGTGTCCTGCACCCGCCGGGTGTCAGCGACATGGAAGGGGATGTCCGAAACGGTCCCGGAGGCGACCTCGACCTTCTGGATGCGACCGTCGGCCCAGAACACGATCGAGCGGTTGTCCGGAGTCCAGCTGATCGCCGGATAGACCCCGTGGATGGCCCAGGTCTCCTGCAGATCGCGGTCGAGGCCGGAGAAGACCGGTGTCTCGCGCCCGGACTCGATATCCATCACATACAGCACCGACTGGTAGCGGACGCGCCGGATGAAGGCGATCGACTTGCCGTCAGGCGACGTAGTCGGGCGGATCGAGCCGCCCGGGCCGGTGATGTAGGCGTCGATCTCGCCGGTCTCCCGGTCGAGGCGCCGGATGACGTAGATCTGGCCGTTGACGTCCTTGGAGTATTCGAAGGTTCCGCGGGGCGTCGCAGAGTAGCTGTAATACAGATATCGGCCGTAGGGCGAGAAGGCCGGAGCGCGGGTGTGTTTCTGCTGGGTGCGACGCTCGGTCATCTGCACGCCGCCGCCGCCGGTGCGGTGGTACATCCACAGCTCGCCGGCCCCGAGCGAGCGGGCCGAGGTGAAATGCTTGCGGGCGACGATGAACTGACCGTCCGGCGTCCATTCCGGCTGGTTCAGCAGTCGAAACGATTCCTTCGAAATCTGCAGTGGATTGGAGCCGTCGGCGTCCATGATCCAGATGTTGTCGCCGCCGGCGCGGTCCGAGGTGAAGGCGATGTGGCGGCCATCCGGCGACCATTTCGGCTGCATGTCCCAGGCCACCCCCGAGGCGATGGCGCGGGCCTCGCCGCCCGAGATCGGCATCACATAGATGTCGCCCAGCAGGTCGAAGACCACGGTCTGGCCGTCCGGGCTGACGTCCAGCGACATCCAGGTGCCCCGGGTCACGTCGATGGGGATGTCGCGCGACGGCCCCGGCGGGTTCTGCACATCCCATTTGGCTTCCTGGGCCTTGTTCTCTTCGGTGGGCGGGGTCGCCGCCGGGGCATCGCCGGGGGCCACGACCGGAGGCGGGGCCGGCTCGGGAACCTGGGCCGTCGCCGGGCAGGCGAGCGCCAGCAGTGCGGCCGTAGCCAGGAGTTCGCGCTTCATGTCTCTGATCCCCGATATCCGGACGTCTTGCGCCGACCGCCGGCTGACGCGTCCTTGCCGAGCGCGCAGTGAGCCCTGTCGGGCGGCGGAAGTCCAGCAGGCGGATGGGGACAGACGGTCGCGGCGGACACGCGCGGGACGGACCGTGCATTCCGGCGCGGCGCCCGCTATCTGAGGCCGACCATCGGGGGTGACGGCGCGGCGCGCGGTCGGCCCCGTCGCCGAGGAGCCGCCATGACCGACACCCTGGACCTGTCCCACTGGATCAACGGCGAGAGGGTTCCGGCCCACCGGCCCTCGGAGAGCCTGAACCCGTCGGACACGCGCGATCTTGTCGCCCGGATCCCCGACGGCGGCGTGGAGGAGGTCAACGCCGCCGTGGGCGCCGCCAGGGCAGCCTTCCCGGCCTGGTCCGAGGCCTCGCCCGAGGTGCGCTCCGACATCCTCGACAAGGCGGGGACCCTGATCATGGAGCGGCGTGAAGAACTGGGCCGGCTGCTGTCGCGCGAGGAGGGCAAGACCCTCGCCGAGGGCGTCGGCGAGACCGTCCGGGCCGGACGCATCCTAAAATATTTCGCCGGCGAGGCCCTGCGCCTGCACGGCCAGAACCTCGCCTCGGTGCGTCCCGGGGTCGAGATACAGACCTGTCGGCAGCCGGTCGGGGTGTTCGGCCTGATCACGCCGTGGAACTTCCCCATCGCCATTCCGGCCTGGAAGGCGGCGCCGGCGCTGGCCTTCGGCAATACGGTGGTGATCAAGCCCGCCGGCCCGACGCCGGCCACGGCCGAGGCGCTGGTCGCCATCCTGCACGAGGCCGGCCTGCCGAACGGGGTGCTGAACCTCGTCATCGGGCGCGGCCGTGTCGGACAGGCGATCGTCGACCATCCTGATGTGGCCGGAATTTCCTTCACCGGCTCGCAGGGCGTCGGCGCCGGAGTCGCGGCGGGCGCGGCGAAACGACAGGCGCGGGTCCAGCTGGAGATGGGCGGCAAGAATCCGCTGATCGTGCTGGACGACGCCGATCTTGACCGGGCCGTGATGATCGCACTCGACGGCTCCTACTACGCGACCGGCCAACGCTGCACGGCCTCCAGCCGCCTGATCGTCCAGGACGGCATCCACGACCGCTTCGTCGCCGCCCTTGCCGAAAAGGTCGCCGCCCTGCGCGTCGGACCGGCGCTGGACCCGAACACCCAGATCGGCCCGGCGGTCAGCGAGGACCAGCGCGAGACCTCCTACCGCTACATCGACATCGCGCGCGGCGAAGGCGGCCGCGTCGCCGCCGGCGGCGACCGTCTGACGCTCGACACCCCCGGCTGGTACGTCCAGCCGACCCTGATCGCCGACACCGAAGCCGCGGGCCGGATCAACAACGAGGAGGTCTTCGGCCCCGTCGCCTCGACCATCCGGGTCAAGGATTATGAGCAGGCGCTGGAGATCGCCAACGGCGTCGAATTCGGGCTGTCGGCGGGCCTGGTGACCAGCTCCCTGAAACACGCCCGCGACTTCCAGCGGCGGGCGAAGGCGGGGATGACCATGGTCAATCTGCCGACCGCCGGGGTCGACTATCATGTGCCGTTCGGGGGCACGAAATCGTCCAGCTACGGGCCCCGCGAGCAGGGTTTCGCGGCCGTCGAATTCTTCACCCTGACCAAGACCTCCTATTCGGCCGGTTGATCTTCGGGTGAACCCGTCGGCGCAGGCGGCGTTGGAAGGGGAAAGGAGACTCCCGATGGGTAAAGCAGATCACGCCACGCCCCGCAGCGCGGCTCCCGAACGCAGCGGAGGGGACGACGACCTCAGCGACGTCGAACTCGTCGTTCGCCGCGCCCGGGCCGGCGACCTGACCGAGAACGAGGCGTTCGAGGACATTGAGCGCATAATCCTGCGCCGCGACCCGATGGACTTCTATCGCAAATCCTGGGCCTGAACGGCCGCCGGCTTCCCGGCCTCCACCACCCAACGCAGCGCCGGGCCTCTCCGGATGTCGGGAAGAAAATGGCGCACCCGAAGAGATTCGAACTCCTGACCCCCAGATTCGTAGTCTGGTGCTCTATCCAGCTGAGCTACGGGTGCGCACGGCCGCGAACGGCGAGGGCGGGTCTTTAGCGGAGGAGGGACGGGTCGGCAAGACCCGGCGGGCGGCTTTCCTGCGGTGATTTCGCGACGCCGGGGGTTTCGCCGGGGACAAGGGCGCGCCAAGTTGGAGGCCTCCCCGTCAACGCCCGTCCGGACCACCCATGCGCCTGTTTCCGCCGCCTCTTTCCCCGGCTGTCCGACGGTCCGTGGTCGCCTTCGCCGCGGGCGCGAGCCTCGCCCTGTCGGGATGCGCGGGCGGGATCGGGGCGCCGGCGCCGGCGAGACCTTCCGGGCCGGCCGTCATCGCCCCGCCGGCGGCGCCTCAGGCGAGGGGTCCGTTCGTGGCGGCGGCCAATCCTCTGGCGGTCGAGGCCGGGATGCAGGTGCTCCGGCGTGGCGGTACGGCGGTCGATGCGGCCGTGGCGGTGCAGGCGGTGCTCGGCCTGGTCGAGCCGCAGTCCTCCGGCCTGGGCGGCGGGGCCTTCATGATGCTCTACGACGCCTCGACCGGCGAGGTGACCGGCTACGACGGGCGCGAGACCGCCCCGGCCGCGGCGACGCCGGAGCTGTTCCATGAGGACGGCCGGCCGCTGTCGCACGGCGAGGCGGTGCTGAGCGGACGGTCGACCGGGGCGCCCGGGGCGGTGGCCCTGCTGGCCACGGCCCAGCAGGAGCACGGCGTCCTGCCGTGGAGCGCCCTTTTCGGCGAGGCTGAGCGGCTGGCCCGCGACGGCTTCGTGGTCAGCCCCCGCCTGGCCGGCTTCATCGCCGCCACGCGCGGGCAGGCGCGGACCCGCTGGGCCGATGCCTATTTCACCAAGGTCGACGGAACCCGCTATGTCGCCGGCGACGTGCTGCGCAACCCGGCCTACGCCGACACGGTCGCCGAGCTGGCGGCGGGCGGCGCCGACGCCTTCTACCGCGGCCGGATCGCGCGCGAGATCGTCTCGACTGTCCAGGAAGGGCCCCGGCCGGGCGGGCTCACCGAGGCGGACCTCGCGGCCTATGAGCCGATCGAGCGCGGGGCGCTGTGCCGCCCCTACCGCATCTACATCGTCTGCGTGCCGCCGCCGCCGTCCAGCGGGGTGGCGGTGCTGCAGCTGCTGGCCATGGCCGAGC
>JAAXIW010000352.1 GCA_012270135.1 Brevundimonas sp.
GACATCTCGACCGTCATGTCGCCCCGCACCGTCATCACCTGGGCCCAGAACGCCATCATCTTCGCCGGCGACGTCGGCCTGGCGTTCCGCCTGACCTTCCTCAACAAGTGCGACGAGCTGGAACGGCCGACCATCGCCGAGTTCTACCAGCGGGCGTTCGGGGAAGATCTCCCGGAGGCGGCGACGCGGGTGAAGGTGGGGTAACCCCTACCCTCGTGGAGCAAGGAGCCCGCGGCGCGGGGCGCAGCGCGCCCCGCCGGGATCAATCGTGCCAATCAGTGGTCATGATCGTCGCCGCCCGGGCGGTCCGGATCCGGCGGCGCCGTCGGCTTGCGATCCTGGGCCGCGATCAGCTGGCGGGTCAGGGCGATGCGTTCGGCCACGTGCTCGACGGGCTGTTCGTCGGCGAGGCTGTCGAGCCGGGCCGAGGCCCCCGCGAAATCGCCGGCCTGCCGTTGCACATTGGCCGTGGCCAGCTGGAAGAACCACCAGTTGTCCATGTCCCCTGTCTTCAGCGCCGGCAGTTCCGCATCCACCGCCGCGACCAGTTCGCGGGCGTAGCGGGCGTATCGCTCCGGCTCGTCCCGCACCTGCCACGTCGCCTGCAGCAGCAGCCAGCCGACCGCGACCGGGTCCTCCGCATCCGCCGGCGTCAGCCGCTCCGCCACGAAGCGCAACAGGTAGTAGGAGGCCTCATCACGGACCGCCGCATACTCCGGCGTGGCCACCAAGGCGCGGATCGCCGTCTTTTCCTCGTCCGTCCATTCCTCCTGATAGACGGGGAATTTGCTGTCCGGGCACTGCGGAATGGTCATCGGAAAATGCCAGGAGCCGATCGGCTTTCCGTCCAGCTCCATGCCCCACGTCGAATAGGACGCGGTCGTCGTCCAGGTGAAGTTCTTGCCGTCGACCGGGCACACGCTCTCGGCCCGGCCCGGCGTGCCGGCCGTCGCCGGCGATCCCGCTGCTGTCAAAACACCCACGGCTGCCGCCGCCATCAAAATCCTGCGCATCACCCTCTCCCTTGCTGCGACGATGGAAAGCTGAACCCGGCCCATGGCGCAATCGTGGCGGGTGAAGCGGGGGACCCGAAGTCGCAGGCAGGAACTCCCGTCACGGCCACGCGCTAGACCGGCAACCCTCCCCTATCCGCATCGAAGGAGCTCCCCATGACCGACCAGCGTATCGAAGGCGCCGCCCTCCAGACCGAAGGCCAGATTCAGAATGGCGCCGGCCGCCTCGCCGGCGACTCGAAGATGCAGATCGACGGCAAGGTCAAGGAGATGAAGGGCAAGGCGCTCGACGCCTACGGCCGGGTCATCGACGGCCTCGACGGCCTGGTCGACAAGGCCCCCGCCCAGTACCAGGGCCGCGCCCGTCAGGGCCTCGACTTCGCCCGCCGCAAGCCGCTGCTGACCACCGGAATCGTCGCCGGCCTGGCGGTGCTGCTCGGCGGCCTCGGCCGCCGCCGCTAGCCGTTCTCGGCGGCCGCGGCGAACAGCCGGGCGATCTCCGCGTCGACGTGATCCGGCCCGTCCAGCTCGACGACCGCGGTCAGGCGTTCGGACCAGCTCTCCTTGCGCAGCGCAGGGCCGAGCCTGTCCGCCGCGGCCGCATCCAGCTTCAGCCCCAGCAGCGCCCGTCCCCCCTTCAGCGGGCGCATCGCGGCGAACTGAACGCTGCGCGAGAACGGGATGTAGCCCTTGCGCTGGCCCTGGATGCCCCCCTCGACGCCGCGAGCAAGGCGCTCAACGCCCTCAAGGATCGCCAGCGACCCCGGGTCCTTCCACAGCGCCGCGCGCAATCCTTCAGGATCGTCCCAGCCGAGGCCTTCTCCCTTGGGCGCGCTTGCCTCGAGAATGTGCGAGCCGTGGTTGACCCCGATCCCGTGCTCGGCCTTCAGCCACGCGAGTTGCGCCCGCTTGCCGGTCGCCGGGCAGGCCTTCATCACCTCGACCCATTCCTCCATCGACCGGCCGGTCTGAGCCGCCAGATTCGCCTGCACCGTGGCGAACCATTTCTTCTGCCGCTCGGTCAGCCCCGCCTCGCCCATGCCCGCCTCCCTGGATTGAGGATCGAGACCTTGCGCTCGGCCAGCACAAAGAAAAAGGCCCGGACGTCGCCGTCCGGGCCGTCTCGCGTCTTCCGGACGTCGCTAGTCGACCACCTGGTCTGCCTGCCGCGACGCCTTGACCTGGGCGGCGTTCGAAGGGGCGATGTCGAAGGCGATCTTGCCGTCCTTCAGCTCGACCTTCACATGCCCGCCGCGGGTCAGGCGGCCGAACAGGATGTCGTCGGCCAGGGGCTTCTTGATGTGCTCCTGGATGACCCGGGCCAGCGGCCGCGCGCCGTACAGTTCGTCGAAGCCGTTCTTGGCCAGCCAGTCGTTGGCCTCGTCGGTCAGCTCGATGGTGATGTTGCGGTCCGCCAACTGGGCTTCCAGCTGCAGGATGAACTTCGTCACCACCGACCGGATCGTGTCCGCGTCCAGCGCCTTGAAGGCCACGATGGCGTCGAGGCGGTTGCGGAACTCCGGCGCGAAAAGCCGCTGGATGGCCTTCTCGTCCTCGCCCTCCACCTTGCCGCGGCCGAAGCCGATGGCCGCCCGCGCATTGTCGGCCGCGCCGGCGTTGGTGGTCATGATCAGGACCGTGTTGCGGAAGTCGACCTTCTTGCCGACGGCGTCGGTCAGCTGGCCGTTGTCCATCACCTGCAGCAGGATGTTGTAGACGTCCGGGTGCGCCTTCTCGATCTCGTCCAGCAGCACCACGGCGTGCGGATGCTGGTCGACGGCGTCGGTCAGCAGCCCGCCCTGGTCGTGGCCGACATAGCCCGGAGGCGCGCCGATCAGCCGGCTGACCGTATGCCGCTCCATGTATTCCGACATGTCGAAGCGCAGCATCTCGATGCCCAGGGTCGAGGCCAGCTGTTTGGCCACCTCGGTCTTGCCGACCCCGGTCGGGCCGCTGAACAGGAAGGCGCCGATCGGCTTCTGCGGATCGCGCAGGCCGGCGCGGGCCAGCTTCATGGCCGCCGAGACCTGCTCGATCGCCGACGACTGGCCGAACACGACCCGGTTCAGGTCGCGCTCCAGCTCGCGCAGCCCCTCGGTGTCGGACTTGGAGACCGACTTCGGCGGGATGCGGGCCATGCGGGCGATGACGGCCTCGACCTCCTTCTGGCCGATGACCTTCTTGCGCCTGGATTCGGCCAGCAGCATCTGCGACGCCCCCGCCTCGTCGATCACGTCGATCGCCTTGTCCGGCAGTTTGCGGTCGCTCATGTAGCGGGCCGACAGTTCCACCGCCGTGCGGATGGCGGCGTCGGTATAGCGCAGCTTGTGATGGCCCTCGTACGAGGTCTTCAGCCCCTTGAGGATCTTGATCGTATCCTCGATGGTCGGCTCGTTGACGTCGATCTTCTGGAAGCGGCGGGCCAGGGCCCGATCCTTCTCGAAATGCTGGCGGTATTCCTTGTAGGTCGTCGAACCCATGCAGCGCAGGCTGCCCGAGGCCAGCGCCGGCTTCAGCAGGTTGGAGGCGTCCATGGCCCCGCCCGAGGTCGCGCCGGCGCCGATCACCGTGTGGATTTCGTCGATGAACAGGATGGCGTTGTCGTGCGTCTCCAGCTCCTTGACGACCTGTTTCAGCCGCTCCTCGAAATCGCCGCGATAGCGGGTGCCGGCCAGCAGCGCCCCCATGTCGAGGCTGTAGATGGTCGCGCCTTCCAGCACGTCCGGCACCTCGTGGTTGACGATCTTGCGGGCCAGGCCCTCGGCGATGGCGGTCTTGCCGACGCCCGGGTCGCCGACCAGCAGCGGATTGTTCTTGGTCCGCCGGCACAGGATCTGGATGGCGCGGTCGACCTCGGCCTGGCGGCCGATCAGCGGATCGATCTTGCCGTTGCGCGACTTCTCGTTGAGGTCGACGCAATAGGCCTCCAGCGCCTCGCCGCCGGTCTTGGCGGCGGCCGCGTCCTCGGCGTCCTCGGGGCTGGCGCCCGTACGGGCCGGACGCGTCTCGCCGCCCGCCTTCTTGGCGATGCCGTGGGCGATGTAGTTGACCGCGTCGTAGCGGGTCATGTCCTGCTCCTGCAGGAAGTAGGCGGCGTGGCTCTCGCGCTCGCTGAAGATGGCGACCAGCACATTGGCGCCGGACACCTCCTCGCGGCCCGAGGACTGCACATGGATGACCGCGCGCTGGATCACGCGCTGGAAGCCGGCGGTCGGCTTGGCGTCGTCACCGTCGGGCGTGGTCAGGGCCGCCAGATCATTGTCGACATAGAGCGTCAGCGCCACTTTCAGCGCCGCCAGATCGACGTTGCAGGCCCCCATTACGACCGAGGCATCCGGGTCGTCGATCAGCGCCAGCAGCAGGTGCTCAAGGGTCGCATACTCGTGGCGGCGCTCATTGGCATAGGCCACCGCGCGGTGCAGCGTCTCTTCGAGAGGACGGGAAAACGAAGGCATAGGCGAAGGCTCCTCTCAGTCCTTTTCCATCGTACATTGCAGGGGGTGCTGGTGCCGCCGGGCTGTCTCGACCACCTGGGCGACCTTGGTTTCGGCCACCTCATAGGTAAAGACGCCACACACTCCCACACCGTTCTGGTGCACGAGCAGCATGATGCGAGTCGCGTCTTCGCGACTCTTTCCAAAGAAGCGTTCCAGCACATAGACGACGAATTCCATCGGCGTGTAGTCGTCGTTCAGGATCAGCACCCGGTACAGCGAGGGCTTCTGAAGCTTCGGCTTTGTTTCGGTGACGGTGGCGGCCCCGAGGCCTCCCTCCTGATCACCGGCCTTACGTGACGGCGGCATTCGTTGTCCGTGTTTGGGGAGTCGATGGACAGATAGGGGATGATGGCCTGATTTGAAGGCGCGTCCAGTCACAGCTTTATGTTTGGACGCCGGGCGGCGACGCGGCCCAAACGAAAAGGCCCCGGCGTCTCCGCCGGGGCCTTCTCTACGCTGACTGAGGAAACAGGTGGCCCTAGCGGGCGGCCTGGAACTTCTCGACCGAGGCGGTGACGCGCTCGTTGATCGGCTTGAAGCTGTCCTTGACCGAGGCGGTGAACACGTCGGTCATGCGGGTGACTTCGGCCAGATAGGTCTCGGCGGCCGACTTGGCCCAGTTGGTCTGCAGCTCAAGGGCTTCCTGGACCGAACGGGCCTGGGCCAGCGACTGGGCGGCGGCGACGCCGTCTTCCCACGACTTCTTGCCGTAGGCGACGGTCTGGGCCGAGATCGCCTCGGCGCCCTTCTGGGCGGCGGTGGCCGAAGCGACGACGGCCTCGAGGTTCTTCTTGCCCTCGGCGTTCAGCTCGGTCAGGCCGGCGACGGACTTGTCGGCGGCTTCACGGAACGCCTGGGCGCCGGCGGCCTGGATCTTTTCGGCCTGGGCTTGAGCCTTCTGGGCCGAAGCCTTCACCTGGGCGGTGGCGGTTTCGACGGTCTTCTTCACGGTTTCGGCGCTGTCGGCCATGGTATCTCTCCTGAACCTGTCGCGGCTTTGGCCGCTTGTGACTGATCCGCGGCGAGCGACGCCACCGCGACAGGGGCTCATATGGTGCAACTGCGAACAAAGGTCAAGGATGTTTTGTGCACTGCACCATAGTGTCACAAAAGGCGCGAACCACGCCCGGCAGGAGAGGCCGCTTCACAAATCCGTTGACGGCTTGTTTACCCTCACGAAACCCCGATGACGCATGTTAGCCTTTCGTCAGCGTCGCGTGGTGGGGCCGCCGTCGCGCTAATGAATGTATGAGGCCTGCGCTTGCCGAACCTGTCCCTGATCCGCCGTGGCTTGCTGTCGTTCCTGCTGATCGTCGCCCTGGCGGTGGTCCCTACGACTCCGCCGCTGGTCGCCCAGTCGTCAGAGAACACGCGCTACGCCGCCATCGTGGTCGATGCGGAGACAGGCGAGGTTCTGTTCGCCCGCCATGCGGACAGTCGCCGGTATCCAGCCTCCATCACCAAGGTGATGACCCTGTATCTGGCCTTCGAGGCGCTGACCGAAGGCAAGGTCAAGCTCGACGACGTCATCACTGTATCGCCCCGCGCCGCCAGCCAGCCGCCGTCCAAGCTGGGGCTCGCCGCGGGACAGACCATCACCCTCGACGACGCCATGAAGGCCACGGCGGTGCGCAGCGCCAACGACATGGCCATGGTCATCGCTGAGCATGTCGGCGGATCCCAGGACCGCTTCGCCGCCCAGATGACGCTGAAGGCCCGCCAGCTGGGCATGACACAGACCCGCTACGTCAACCCGAACGGCCTGCCCGACGCCCGCCAGATCACCTCGGCCCGCGACCTGGCCATCCTCGCCCGGGCGGTGATGCGCGACTATCCGCAGTATTATCGGTATTTCGGCCTGCACGACTGGGTCTACGAGGGCCGCGAGTACCGCAACACCAACGGCCTGCTGCGCAGTGCGACCGGCTACGACGGCATGAAGACCGGCTATACCAACGCCTCGGGCTACAACCTCGCGGCCTCGGCCGTGCAGGATGGCCGGCGCCTGATCACGATCGTGCTCGGCGGCCGGTCCACGGCCAGCCGCAACAGCCACGTCGCCGAACTGATGGACACCGGCTTCGAGGTCGAGCGCCTGCGCCGCGCCGGCCAGCCGATCCAGGTGGCCCAGACCTATTTCGAACAGAAAGGCTTCGGCATCGGCCCCGACAACTCCGGCCCCGTCCAGTACGCCGACCTGACCGACACCGACGACGACAATGTCGGTTCAAGCGCCGTCACCTACGCCTCCCTGCCCTCCCCGCCGCCGCAGCCGACCCGGGTCACGCCGGCGCCGTCCGAGACGCGCACCCTCGCCTCCCTGATGCGCACCGAGGATCCGTCCGACGTCACCGCTTCGCTCAATGGCGCCCCGGCCGGGCGATCAGCGCCGCCCCGGCCGCCGGCCCGCGAGAGCGCCCGCGAAACCGCCGACCGCTGGGCGGTCCAGGTCGGAGCCTTCCGCGACGAGACCGTCGCCCGGGACTGGCTGACGGAGGTCAACCGTCGCTTCCGCAGCCAGTTCTCCGCCGCCGAGCGCTCGGTCCAGAACGCCGAGGGTTGGTATCGCTCGCGCTTCACCGGCATGAGCGAGCAGGCCGCCCAGGCCGCCTGCGCCGCCCTGGCAGAGCGCCGCGTCACCTGCATGGTTGTCCGCCCGCAATAGCGGGCTTGGCGCGCCCCCCGGAACCGGCCTAGGCTCCGCCAGCGGTTCGGGGGGAGCGGCATGAGCGCGTTCGAATACACATCCGTCCTGGCCTCGATCATCATCGGCCTGGCGCTGGTCGACATACTCGTCAGTCTGAATCGTCTGATCCGGTCCGGCGGCGCGGTGAAGTGGCACTGGGCCGCGCCGCTGGCGGCCGTCTTCGTCGTCCTCACCCTGATCCAGATCTGGTGGAGCCTCTACCGGCCCCAGGACACCGGAATAACCATCGGTCAGTTTCTGCCCTTGTTCGTGGAACTGGTCATCCTGTTCCTGCTGGCCGCCGCGGCCCTGCCCGACGACGTTCCGGCCGACGGCGTCGATCTCAAGGCCTACTACCATCGCAACGGGCCCTATTTCTGGGGCCTGTTCACGGCCGCGCTCGGCTGGCTGCTGCTGGTCGAGGTCATCGAGAACGCGATGAACGGCGTCCTGCTCGCCTTCATGGGCCAGCGGGTCATCGACTTCGTCGTCCTCGGCGTGTTCATCTCGCTTGTCTTCGTGCGGCGGCTCTGGTGGCACGCGATCGCCATCCTGCTGCTCAGCTCCGGCCCGATTGGCTGGTTGTCGCGTTCGCTGGGCTAGACCCGGTCCGGCTTTTCCCCTATACGCCCCGCCTTTCCAGGGCTTCGGTCCTGACGCGGAGTTCCAAAGGGTTCGGGAAGTCATCCCGGCCGCCGCTTCAGGAGCCATCGTGGGACAGGACTTACCCGGTCCTCCCGCGCCGACGCCCACCAAGGGAGACCACCGCATGGCTCTTTACGAGCACACGGTCATGTCGCGCCAGGATATCAGCGCGCAACAGGCCGAAGCGCTGAACGACACCATCAAGGGCTTGATCGAGCAAGGCGGCGGTTCCGTCGCCAAGATCGAGTACTGGGGTCTGCGCAACCTGACCTACCGCGTGAAGAAGAACCGCAAGGCTCACTATTCGCTGCTCGCCGTCGACGCCCCCCCGGCCGCCATGGCCGAGGTCGAGCGTCAGCTTTCGATCAACGAAGACGTCCTTCGCTGGCTGACCGTCCGCGTCGAGGAACTCGACCTGGAACTGTCGCCGCTTCTGG
>JAAXIW010000038.1:0-6455 GCA_012270135.1 Brevundimonas sp.
GCGATCCCTACAAGGACACGTCCGGCCCGGCCGTGAACCCGATGATCAAGATCACCAACATCGTGGCCCTGCTTCTGCTGGCGGTGCTGGCGAGCGGCAACGTCGGCTGACGCCCTGTCTCCCCGGGCCCTTCGGGGCGCGGGGGATGGCGATGGAAAACGCCCCGGAGAGCGGTCTCCGGGGCGTTCTTCTGTCTGGCGACGAGGGTTGGGCCTAGTCCGGGCGACGCTGGCCGGGCACGTCCTCGTCGGTGCGGGGTAGTTGGCCGCGCCCGACGTTGCCGAGCAGTTGTTCGATGATGGTCAGCTGACGCCCGCGGGTCGGGGTCTCGCGTCCGTTCATGGCGATCTGCTGCCCGTCGTCGAGACCCAGCGTCCGAACCTCGGCGACCTGGCCGGTGTCGTTGAAGGTGATCTCGGTCACCGTCCGCTGGGTCACTTGCGCCCGGTTGTAGGTGTATTTTTCGGTCACCTGGCTGATGTAGTACCAGATGCTGTCGCTCTCGAAGGTCGACGTCGTCGACGGCGTGCCGAGCTTGGTCAGCACCGTCTGCTTGGTATCGGTCCCGGCGAGGATGTCGGCCGGTTTGGCGTCGATGGCCTGAAAGCCGTTCTGGCCCACGATCGGGGCGCAGGCCGCGGTCAGCGCGGCGGCCGAAAGAGCGGCGAAAAGGAGCTTGGTGCGGAGCATGGACGACGCCTGCGTGAGAACAAGGTCTTTGACCTAACCGGACCCGAGCCTTAGTTCAACGGCGCGGCGGAAAAGGGGCCGCAGGATCATGCTTCAGAATCTCTTCCGAACCCGTCCCCGCGAACGTCTGGGCGAGCCCCTGTATGATCTGGCGGTGCGGCAGGCGCGCGATCCCGCGTTTTATACGGCGCTCGGCGTCGTTGACCGGATCGACGCGCGTTTCGAGCTCTACACCCTGCATGTCCTGCTGCTGGTCATGCGGCTTAGGGACGAAGGCGAGCGGGGAACGGAAGCGGCCCAGGCCCTGTTCGATACCTATGTGTCGGCGCTGGATCATGCGCTGCGGGAACTTGGTGTCGGGGACATCGCGGTCGGCAAGAAGATGCGCAAACTCGGAGAGGCCATGTACGGGCGGATGATGGCCTATGAGCCGCCGCTCCGGGACGATGATGCTGCGGCCCTGGCCGCCGGCCTCGCCAGGAATGTTTTCGAGAGCGACGACCCGGCCGCTGGCGGACCTCTGGCGGCCTATGCGCTGGCCAGCCGTGCCCGGCTGGCGGCGCAGGATTTCACGGCGGTGACCGCTGACCCTGCTTGGGGGGAGATCAAGCCATGAGCGCCACAGACCTGCCCTACAGCGAACCGGTTCGCCTGCATCAGGTCGGAGCCGGCGTGACGCGTAGGCTCGAGCCGGACGCGGCGGCGCGCAAGCGGATCGCGGACGCGCTCGATCTGGCCTCACTGGACGCCTTCGTCGCAGAGATGACGCTCGCACCCGCGCCGGGCGGCTGGCGGCTGTCCGGTCGGGTCAAGGCCACTCTGGCCCAGACCTGCGGCATCACGCTTGAGCCTCTGCCCCTCGAGATCGACGCACCGTTCGCCATCGCCCTGGCGGAGAGGTCCGACGAGGAGTCGGAGGAGATCGTCATCACCCTCGACGACGAATCACCTGATCCGATCGAGGGCGGTCAGGTCGATCTGGGACAATATGCAGTGGAACAGCTGGCCTTGCGGCTCGACCCCTTCCCACGCAAGCCGGGGGCCGAATTCGTTCAACCGCCGGAGCCGACCGAAATCTCGCCCTTCGCTGTTCTGAAGCAGATTCGCCCTTCCGACGAAGGTTGACGCGGCGGCGGCGTGGTTGCATCCCCCCGGTGCGGCGCTATCGTCGCCCAGACAAGCGCCTGCCACGGCGCGACGGAGTCGAAACGGCTTGTCATCCCCAGTTCTGATATCGCTCGACGCCATGGGCGGGGACCACGGTCCGCCGGTCGTGGTGGCGGGAGTGCGCGACTACCGCAATCGCCATGGAGGCGAGGGCGTGCGCTTCCTGCTGCACGGCGACGAGACGGCGATCCGGGCCGAGATGGCCCGGAACGCTCTCGGCGACGACGTCTGCGATGTTCGCCACACCGACAAGGTCGTGGCCATGTCCGAGAAGCCGGCCCAGGCGATGCGCCGCGGCAAGGGATCCAGCCTGTGGAACGCGGTCGAGGCCGTGAAGGCGGGCGAGGCCGGGGCCATGGTTTCGGCCGGCAATACCGGCGCCCTGATGGCCATCTCCAAGCTGATCCTGCGGATGTCCGCCCACGGGCTTGAGCGGCCCGCCATCGTCGCCAGCTGGCCGACGCTGCGCGGAATCACCGCGGTTCTGGACGTCGGCGCCAACGTCGAGAGCGATGCGGAGCAGTTGGTGGAGTTCGCCATCATGGGCGAAGCGTTCCACGCTGCGGTTCACGGCGGCGACAAGCCGACCATCGGCATCCTCAATGTCGGGTCCGAGGACATGAAGGGCCATGAGGAGGTCCGCGAGGCGGCGCGCATCCTGCGCGAGGGCGGCTTCGGCCTGGCCTACAAGGGCTTCGTCGAAGGCGATGACATCGCCAAGGGGACGGTTGATGTCGTGGTCACCGACGGCTTCACCGGCAACATCGCCCTGAAGACCGCTGAAGGGGTGGCGCGGTTCATCTCGGCCTTGATGAAGGAGGCCCTGACCTCCAGCGTGCCGGCCAAGGCGGGGGCTCTGCTGGCCCTGCCGGCGCTGAGACGGATGCGCCAGAAGATCGATCCGAGCGCGATCAACGGCGGTCCGCTGCTGGGCTTGAACGGCATCGTGGTCAAGAGTCATGGCGGGGCCGACGCGAAGGGATTCGGCAACGCGATTCGCATCGCTGTCGAGCTGGCTCGCAGCGACTATCTGAAGAAGGTCAGCGAGAGCCTGAACCGGCTGACCGTCGTCCTCGAACAGCCGGCCGCGGAGGATGCGGCCATGGAGACTCCCCTGTGAGCGTCATTCGCAGCGCCGTGACCGGCGTCGGCTCTTACCTGCCGGAACAGGTCGTGACCAATGCCGACCTGGCGAAGATCGTCGACACCTCGGACGAATGGATCGTCGAGCGCACCGGCATTCGCCAGCGACACAAGGCGCGCGACGATCAGCCGACCAGTGACCTCGCGGTGGAGGCGTCGAAGCGCGCCCTGGCCGATGCCGGCCGCAGCGCCGCCGACGTCGACCTGATCGTTGTGGCGACGACGACTCCGGACATGACGTTTCCGTCCGTGGCATCGATCGTTCAGCGCAAGCTGGGCGCGCCGACCTGCATCGCCTTCGATGTCCAGGCGGTCTGTTCGGGCTTCGTCTACGCCCTGAGCGTGGCCGATGGATTTGTGGCGCGGGGCATGGCGAAATGCGCCCTGGTCATCGGGGCCGAGGAAATGACCCGGCTGATGGACTGGACCGACCGTTCGACCTGCGTGCTGTTCGGTGACGGAGCCGGCGCCGTGGTGGTCGAGCCGCAGGAAGGACAGGGGACCAAGGCCGACAAGGGCCTGCTGGGGTTCGCCCTGCGCTGCGACGGCACCAAGACCGACCTGCTCTATGTCGACGGCGGCCCCGCCACCACGGGGTCGGTCGGGCATCTGCGCATGGCCGGAAACCAGGTGTTCCGTCACGCCGTGGTCAATATCGCCGAGGCCATCACCGCCTGCTGCGAGGCGTCGGGCATCGAGATCGCCGACGTCGACTGGTTCGTGCCGCACCAGGCCAACCAGCGCATCATCAAGGGCGTCGGCGACCGGCTCGGGCTGGATGAGAACAAGGTGATCTCGACCGTGGCGATGCACGCCAACACCTCCGCCGCCTCGGTCCCGCTGGCGCTCGACGCGGCGATCCAGGACGGGCGGATCAATCGCGGCGATCTGATTCTGGCGGAGGCCATGGGCGGCGGACTGACCTGGGGCGCGTGCGCGTTTCGCCTCTAGGGCGCATTTCGCCTTTCCATTTGAAGGCGCTTGCTCTTTTATGGGCGCGAACGGACTTTCCCAGGGGAGGGGACCATTGGCTCAGCACCAGACCTTAACGCGGGCGGACCTGTGCGAGGCGGTCCACGAGGAGGTCGGCCTGTCCCGGCAGGAGTGTTCGGCCCTGGTCGAACGGACCCTGGAACTGATTATCGAGTCGCTCGAGCGCGGCGAGACGGTGAAGCTGTCCGGCTTCGGGGTCTTCCAGGTCAGGGACAAGCGGGCCCGGATGGGGCGTAATCCGAAGACCGGCGAACCGGCGGCGATCCATCCGCGCCGGGTGATCAGCTTCCGGGCCTCGCAGATCATGAAGGGCCGGGTTCACGACGCGGTCGTGAGCGCCTGACGCGCCGTGGCCAAGAGCCCGAACGCCTTTCGCACCATCTCTGAAGCCGCTGAAGAGGTCGGCGCACCGCAGCATGTTCTGCGCTTCTGGGAGACCAAGTTTTCGTTCATCACCCCGCTGAAGCGGGCCGGCGGGCGGCGGTTCTACCGGCCACAGGATCTTGTGCTGCTCAAGGCGGTGAAGCGGCTGCTGCACGAGGACGGCCTGACCATCAAGGGCGTCCAGAGGCTTCATCGCGAACAGGGCGTGAAGCGGCTGGCGGTCTACGGCGACCCGGACGGCGCCGTGAGCTTCGAGCCGGAAGGCGGCGCCGAAGCGGCTCCGGTGACGCCGACCCCGTCAGGCGTCTCATCCGTCCGGCTGCGGCAGGTCCTGGCCGAGCTCGAGGGCGCGCGGGCGCGGCTGGAAGCCGTTCTTTCGAGAACCGCCTGACGGGGTCGCTTTTGGGTTTGCGGGCCGGCGGCGCCCCGTCTATAGGGGGCGCCTCTCGGAGCGTGGCGCAGCCTGGTAGCGCACTTGACTGGGGGTCAAGGGGTCGCAGGTTCGAATCCTGTCGCTCCGACCATCTTCCTCAATGAAGACGGTTGGTTAGAGGGGTCGCTGCAAGGCGGCCCCTTTGCAATTCAGCCCTGTTTGTTTCCGCCCTCGGCCCATTTGAACAGCGGATAGAGCGGCACGCCCCAGCCGAGGCCGGCGACGGCGTAGACCACCAGATCGATCAGCGGACCGGGCGGCAGGACGCCGCGCAGGGCGATGGCGCCCCAGATCCAGAACACCAGAAAGGCCAGAACGCCCAGCATGGCGACGAAGCGGCGCGTGCGGGGGCCCATCTCAGCGCTTGTTGCGGAACAGGAAGAAGGCCGCGAGGGCGATGACCGAGGCCGCCAGCGACCAGCCGACCCAGGTCCAGCCGTCCATGGTCGAGACCGCGAAGACGCGGATGGCCAGAAACCAGCCGGCCACGGCGGCCACGCCGGACACCAGAGAGGTGGCGAACAGGCCGCGTCGGCCGGTCAGCTGGTCGGCGGTCCAGGCGAGGGCGAAGGCCCCCAGAACCGCGATGACGATGTCGGCGTACTGCAACCGCGTTCTCCTGACCTGCGACGCCCCGGCGCCGAAAAGCGACTCGATCTCGCCATCCTGGGCGGGCATACCGCTCAAACGGGCGTCGGACCAGCGGCGCCCGCCCAGTGTAACGGTCGGGATAGCGGGCGTCGAATGCAGCGTTTCATCGGGGGCGATCAGAGTCGGTCGGTGGCCATCTGGCTGTTCGTCACGGCGGCGCTGGTGCTCGCGATGGTGGTCGTCGGCGGGATCACCCGGCTGACCGGCTCGGGCCTCTCGATCACCGAATGGAAGCCGATCATGGGCGCCGTGCCGCCGATGAACGCGGCGGACTGGGCCGAGGCGTTCGAGAAATACCGCGCCATCCCGCAGTACGAGCAGGTCAACGCCGGCATGACGCTGGGCGAGTTCAAGGGAATCTTCTGGTGGGAGTGGATCCACCGCCAGCTGGGACGGGTGATCGGCTTCGTCTTCGCCGTTCCGTTCGCCGTCTTCCTCCTGCTGCGGCGGATGCCGCGGCGGCTGATCTGGCGCTGTGTCGTGCTGCTGGCCCTTGGCGGGCTGCAGGGGCTGATCGGCTGGTGGATGGTGTCGAGCGGGCTGAGCGAGCGGGTCGACGTCGCGCCGGAGCGGCTGGCCACGCATCTGGGACTGGCCCTGCTGATCTTCGCGGGCCTGATCTGGACCGGGCTGGAGGCGTGGAACGGCGAGGAGCATTCGCGGTCTCCGGCGGGCTGGAGCCGGGGCGCGGCGATCCTGCTGGGCGCGGTCTTCCTGCAGTGCCTGCTGGGCGGGCTGGTGGCGGGGGCCAAGGCGGGCTTCGTCTACACCGACTGGCCGATGATGAACGGCGACGTGCTGGCGCCCGTGGCGTGGGGGCAGGGCGCGCTGGCCTTCCTGCACGACCAGGCGCTGGTGCAGTTCAATCACCGGCTCGTGGCCTACGGCCTGCTGATCGGCGGGACGGTCTATGCGGTGCAGGCGTGGCGGCGCCTGCGCGGCTCGGCGGCGGGGCGCTCAGCCTACTGGAGGGCGAGGCATAGGGGCCAGAAGG
>JAAXIW010000038.1:6465-8172 GCA_012270135.1 Brevundimonas sp.
CTCCCTGCGCACCGCCGTGCCGCGGGGGCTCGGGGCGTTGCATCAGGCGGGGGCGGCGCTGGTGCTGGCGGTGGCGACCGTGAACCTGTGGCTGGTCCGCCGGTCCCAGCCGCGCCTGTTCATGTCCGGACCGAGGTCCACGGTCCTGTAATCGCCAGGGTGATCCCCGGGTACTGGATGTTGACGAACAGGGTCGATCCGTCCGGCGAGAAGACGCAGCCGCACAGTTCCGCATTGCCGTGGAAGACGTTGCGGCCGAGCGTGTAGAGCTTGCCGTCCGGGGTCACGCCCTTGAGGTGGTTGCGCAGTTCGGAAGAGTAGTTGTCCTCGCAGACGATCAGGTGGCCCCATGGCGCGACGGTGAGGTTGTCACCCATGTTGAGGGCCTTCTCGTCCGTGGTCTCGACGAAGAGCTGCAGGCGGCCGGGCCGGAGGCGTTCGCCCATGCCGCCTTCCATGGGCGAGGGGACGTAGCGGAGAATCTGGCCGCGCCCGATCGGGCCGCCCGAGGTGGCGGTCAGGAAGAATTCGCCCTCGCCCCGGTGGATGCCCTCGCCGCGGGCGACGCGGGCGGCGCCGTCGGCGTGGCCGCGCCGGCGCAGATCGTCGTCGGGGCTCTCCACATCGTGAACGTCGATCCATTCGGCCGATTTCCAGTCGCCGACGCTCCAGAAGCGCCCGTCGTGGTTGGAAGTGTCGGCGCCGCGGGCCCCGCGAATGGCCATGGCCTGAAGCCGGCCGCCCTCGACCAGCTTGCCGGGGGTGTTCGGGATGAACCGGTAGAACAGGCCGTCCGCCTTGTCCTCGGTCAGATAGACGATGCCCGTGCGCGGATCGACGGCCACGGCCTCGTGGTCGAAGCGGCCCATGGCCTTGAGCGGCACGGCCTCGACCAGGCCGTGGGCGTTGGCCGGGACCTCGAAGACGTAGCCGTGCTCCTTCATGACGTCGGCGTTGGCGGGCTTTTCCTCGGTCTCCTCGCAGGTCAGCCAGCTGCCCCAGGGCGTCATGCCGCCGCAGCAGTTGGTCGAGGTGCCGGCCAGGCTCATGAACTGGCGCACCGTCTCCCCCGACTTCATGTCGTAGATCAGGGTGGTCGTGCCGCCGGGCAGGACGCGACCGTCCTTGTAGGTGTCGTAGGCCTTGGCGGCGTCGAGCGCGCCGAGCCGTTCCTGATTCAGCCCGCCCGGACCCCAGTTGCGGTGGGTGCGCGATCCGCCCTTGAGCTCGTGGTTGCGGACGAGGGCGACGCGCGAGCCTTCCAGGGCGAAACAGCCCATGCCGTCGAACTGGCCGGGGACCAGCAGGCCGTCGTCCATCGTCTCGCCGCCCTGGGAGATGACGCGGTAGGCGAAGCCTTCGGGCAGGTCGAAGAGGCCGTTGGGATCGCGGACGAGCGGGCCGTAGCCCTGCACCTCGTTGACGTAGGTCTCTTCCGTCGCGACGGACTGGGCGTGGACGCTGCGGGCGAGGCCGGTGAAGGCGAGGGCGGCGGCCGAGCCGGTGAGCAGGTCGCGGCGTTGCAGGCGCATGGAAGACTCCGGGGAGGGGCAGGTGGTTATGGCGGGACGGATGGCGGCGGTCATCATGGTTCTGTGACGCCGGGCGCGCGTCATCGGCTTCCGGGGCGGAAGCCGCGCAAGTCGGGGAGGGCGCGGGACCGCCGGGCCTCGCCCGGGGGCGAATGTGACTACCGGTTCGACGAGG
>JAAXIW010000207.1 GCA_012270135.1 Brevundimonas sp.
TTCATGCCGGGCGTGACGCCGTAGTAGACGGTGGCGCGCTCGGCCTCGACGTGGTCGATCGGCAGTTCGTCGACGAAGCGGCTCGGCAGCTGCGAGGTCCAGCGGCCGTAGACCAGACGGTTGGCCGCGAAAGAAATCCGCACGTCCGACTTGCCCCGCGTCACGCCGACATAGGCCAGCCGGCGCTCCTCCTCGAGGCCCTTCTCGCCCTTTTCGTCGATGCTGCGCTGGCTGGGGAAGACGCCTTCCTCCCAGCCCGGCAGGAAGACCAGCGGAAACTCCAGCCCCTTGGCCCCGTGCAGGGTCATGATCTGCACCGAATCCGCGCTCTCGCCCCGGTCCAGGTCCATGACCAGCGACACATGCTCCAGATAGGCGGTCAGGCTGTCGAAGGCCTGCATCGACTGGGTCAGCTCCTTCAGGTTGTCGAGCCGCGTCTGGCCGGTCGCCCGGTCGGCCTTCTGCATGTCGGTGTAGCCGCTCTCCTCCAGCACCGTCTCGGTCAGCTCCCAGTGCGTCGTGGTCTGGGCCAGCGCCCGCCAGCGGTCGATGTCGCGCACGAAATTGGACAGCGCCGTGCGCGTCCGCGCCTGCAGTTCGTCCGAGCCGATCAGGTCGCGCACCGCCGCCATGGCCGAGCGGTTCGACAGCCGCGCGATCTGCAGCACCTTCTGCACGCTGGTGTCGCCGATGCCGCGCTTGGGCGTATTGACGATCCGCTCGAACGCCAGGTCGTCGTCCTCGGACAGGATCAGCCGCAGATAGGCATGCGCGTCGCGGATCTCGGCCCGTTCGAAGAAGCGCGGCCCGCCGATCACCACATAGGGGATGGCCAGCATGACGAACCGTTCCTCGAACGCCCGCATCTGGAACGAGGCCCGGACCAGCACCGCCATGTCCTTGTAGGCCACGCCCTGCCGCCGGGCGGTCTCGACCTCGTCGGCGATCAGCCGGGCCTCGGCCTCGCCGTCCCACACCCCGCGCACGCGGACCTTGTCGCCGCTCTCGTCCTCGGTCCACAGCGTCTTGCCCAGCCGGTCGCGGTTCGAGGCGATCAGGCCCGAGGCCGCGCCGAGGATGTGCCGGGTGGACCGGTAGTTCCGCTCCAGCCGGATCACCCTGGCGCCCGGGAAATCCCGCTCGAAGCGCAGGATGTTGTCCACCTCGGCGCCGCGCCAGCCATAGATCGACTGGTCGTCGTCTCCGACGCAGCAGACGTTGCCGGTCGAGGAGGGCAGCAGCCGCAGCCACAGATACTGGGCGACGTTGGTGTCCTGGTATTCGTCGACCAGGATGTAGCGGAACCGCCGACGATATTCCTCAGCGATATCCGCGTGTTTCGACAGGATCGTCAGGTTATGCAGCAGCAGGTCGCCGAAGTCGCAGGCGTTCAGGCTGACCAGCCGCGCCTGATAGGCGGCGTAGAGGGCGTGCCCCTTGCCGTTGGCGAAATCCTCAGTGTTCGGCAGCTTCTCCGGCGTCCAGCCGCGGTTCTTCCAGTGGTCGATCAGCCCGCTCAGGGACCGAGGCGTCCACCGTTTGGTGTCCAGGTTGGCCGCCTCGAGCAGCTGTTTGCAGACGCGTTCCTGGTCGTCGGTGTCGAGGATGGTGAAGGTCGACTTCAGCCCGACCAGTTCGGCATGCCGCCGCAGGATCTGCGCCGCGACCGAGTGGAACGTCCCCAGCCACCTCAGCCCCTCGGCCGACGGCCCGATCAGATGGGTGATCCGCTCGCGCATCTCGCGCGCGGCCTTGTTGGTGAAGGTGACGGCCAGCAGCTCCCACGGCCGCGCCCGCCCGGTCGCCAGAATGTGCGCCAGCCGCGTGGTCAGCACCCGCGTCTTGCCCGTCCCGGCCCCGGCCAGCACCAGCACCGGCCCGTCGACCGTCTCCACCGCCTCGCGCTGCTCGGGATTCAGCCCGGCCAGATAGTCGGGTGCGCCGGAGGCGTCGACCCCGCCGGGGCCGCGCGAGCGGGCGAGGTCGGAGATACGCGGGGCGGGGGTGTCAGGCAGACTCATCGGGAGAACATAAGGGGCACGGCCGCCGATGTCAGCGCCGTCGTCTCCACCATCCGCACACGGAACCGCAAAGCCTGTTCCTCGTTCCGGTTGCCGACAGAGGCTTCGCAGGAAGGGACACCATGGCTGAGAACACAAACAACACCGGCGGCGGCGGCGGAAACACCGGCCTCGCCTTCATCGTCGGGGCGATCGTCGTCGTTCTGGCGGTGGTGGCCTGGTTCGTCTTCGCCCGCGGCGGCGCGCCCGAAACCAAACAGATCGACGTCGATGTGGATCTGCCCGAGGTATCGGCCCCGCAGGTCCCGGGCACGGGAGGCTGATCGATGACCGACCCCAACGTTCCCCCGCCCCGCGACGACCGGCCCGAGGTCGTCCATCACACCACCATCAACAATCCGCCCTCCAGCGGGGGCGGCGGTGGTTCCGGCTGGATCGGCTTCCTCGTCGGCGGCATCGTGGTGGTGCTGATCATCATCGCCATCGTGGTGTTTGCGGGCGGCGGCCTGAACCGCGCCACGGACACCAATGTCGATCTCGACGTCGATCTGCCGGAGGCGCCCGCGCTGCCGGCCCCCGAACTGCCCGACCTTCCGCCGGTCGAGCCGCCGACGGTGCCCAACCCCGAGCCGGCCCCGGCGAACTGATCGCCTATTTGAGGCGGTAGCTTATCGTGGTTACGACCCGGACCCTCTGGTCCGGGGACTGGCTCGCGTCGCCATAGCCCTCGCGCGGCAGGATTTCGAAGGATCCCTGCGTCGCCTGCCGGATCGGTCCCAGCGGCGCGCCCGAATCCTCGGCGAACTGGGCCGCGCCGCTGCGGGCCGACGCCGTCGCCTCGGCGATCATCGCCGGCCGCACGTCGTTCAGCTTGGTGAAGATGTAGGACGGACCGCTGAAGTCCTGCAGCACCACGCCCTGCCGGACGAGGTCGTTCAGGGCCCGCGTCGTCGCCTGCACCCGCGTCACATCGGTGGTCCGCACGATCACCGTCTGGGCCAGGATGAAGCGCGGTCCTCCGTCCTGGCTGCCGTATTCCCGCGACCGCCGGTCGGCCACCTCCAGTCGGCCGAGGGTCACCGCGTCGGCCGGATAGCCCTGGGCGGTCAGGAACCGCCGGACGATGGCCAGATCGGCGTCCACGCGGCCCTGCACCTCCGACAGCACCTCGCCGGAGGCGGTGAAGCGCAGCGGCAGCACCGCCAGGTCGGCCTGCACATCGCGTTCGGCCAGTCCGCGCACGGTCACCTGGCGGTCACCCACGCGCGCGTTGACCACGCCTTGGCCGATCAGGGCTCCGGCGCCGATCAGGCCCACGGCCAGCAGGCCGCCTGCGACGGCGGCGGGGATCAGTCTGTTGTCGGCCATGATGCGCTCTCCGGGGCGGAGGATGCGCCAACCCCGGCTGCTGTCAATCGGACGATCCCTGTTCGGCGAAACTCCGGTCCCCGCCGGCCCAGGCCAGCGCCAGCAGACGGCAGGCCGAGGCCAGCGGCGTGCGCCCCCGCCGCTCGTCGATCCGCTTCATCAACCCGGCATGGGTCAGATCCAGCTCGGCCCCGATTCCGTCCAGAACCGCCCAGAACTGCGCCTCCAGCGCCACTGAGGTGGCATGGCCGGACAGCGAGACGGAACGTTTCCTGAGCATCGTTCCAGCCTAGCGGAGCCGGTGCCTCGCGGCGAGCGCCGCCCGTTCATGATCGGCGTTCACCTTCCGCCGGGATCGCGCTATGTTGCCGCCGCCCCGGGGCAGGACCGCCACATGACCGTCACCGCCGATTTCGACCGTTCCGATCGCTTCCGCCCGCAGAGGCTCGAACCGCTGACGGCGTTGCGCGCGTTTCGAAAACTTGTCCGCGACAAGGAAGACACCGCCCAGGTGTTCGAGATCATGCGCGCCCTCTCGGGCCGTTCGATCGCCCGGGGCTACGACCGGATGCTCGGGACCATGGAAGGCGGCCGTCAGGCCTTCCTGCGCGAGGAACTGGCTCACCGGCTCGACGACCCGGCCTGGCTGGCCCGCTTTGAGGCCGGCACGGTCGGCGCCGCCTACCGGGACTTCCGCGAGGCGCGCGGCTTCACCGCCGAAGGGCTCGCCGACGAGGCCCGCAAGGTCGCGCCGATGGCCGACGCGCCCCATCCGATCATCTGGTATTCCCGCCGCCTGCGCGACGTCCACGACATCTGGCATGTCCTGACCGGCTATCAGACCGACGCCCTGGGCGAGGCCTGTGTGGTCGCCTTCTCCCATGCCCAGACCGGCAATCTCGGCTTTGCCTTCATCGGCTGGGGCGCCGCGCGAGAGATCCGGCGCGAGAACCGCGCCATCCCGGCCCGTCGGGCCGTCCTGCAGGCCTGGCGCATCGGCCGCGCCGCTCGCTGGCTGCCCGGGCTCGACTACGAGGCCCTGTTCGCCGAACCGCTGGAGACCGCCCGCGCCCGCCTCGGCCTGCGCCCGCCCACCGTCTACGAGGCGGTCCCGCCTGAGGCTCGCGCCGCGCTCCGGCTGCGGGCCTGACAGCGCTTTCCGGACGCCATAAGCCTGACTTGTGACGCAAGGGCGATTCCTCGGCTTGCGCCCGGTCTTCCGCTCCTCCACTTGGCCAGAATGACCGCGCCCTCCGACTCGCTCGCTCCGCCCCCGTCCGGCCTGTCGCGCGCGACCCTGTGGGCGATTGGCGGCGTGGCCCTGTGCGCCGCCATCTGGGGCACCACCTGGTACGCCATCACCCTTCAGCTGGGCCAGGTGGCGCCGTTGGCGTCCATCGTCTGGCGCTTCGGCCTCGCCGCCATCTTGCTCTTCGCCGGCTGCCTGATCACCCGCCGGTCGCTCAGGCTGTCGCTCAACCAGCATCTCGCCGCGATGGGGCAGGGCGTCTTCGCCTTCTCCATCAGCTACAGCTTCACCTACGCCGCCGAGGGCCGGATCGCTTCGGCGGTGGTGGCGGTGATCTTCGCCTCGCTGGCCCTGCTCAACCTGATCCTGTTCCGGGTCGCCGCGGGTCAGCGGGCCGCCTGGCTCTCATGGGGCGGCGCAGCGCTCGGCGTCGTGGGCGTGGCCGTGCTGTCGGGTTCGGAAGTGCTCGGCTCCGGTCTCGACGAAGCCAGCGCGATCGGTGTCGGTTTCGCGGTCACGGCGGTGGTCGCGGCGGCCTTCGGCAATTTCTTCGCCTGGAAGGGGCAGGTGGCGGGCTCCGCCGTCATTCCCTCGACCGCCTGGGCCATGGCCTGGGGCGCCGGTCTGCTGGCGCTCTTCGGTCTCGCCACCGGCGTCGAGTGGTCGATCGAACCCAGCCTCACCTACCTCGGCTCGTTGCTCTACCTGTCCGTGTTCGGCTCGGTGATCGCCTTCGTGGTCTATTTCAGCATCGCCCGCGCCCGCGGCTACGCCCTGGCCAGCTACATCTCGGCCCTGACGCCGCCGATCGCCATGCTGGTCTCGGTGCTGTTCGAGAACGCCCGCTTCGGCTGGGTGGCGCTGGCCGGGCTGGCGCTGGTGCTGGCGGGTCAGGTCCTTCTGATCCGCGCGCCCAAGGTCTCGGCGGTCTGATCGACCGTCTCAGTCCTCCAGCTTCGAGCCGTCCAGCAGCCGGTCGGCCCGGGCCTTTTCCTTCTTCGCCGTCGTTCGCTCCGCCTTCGAGCGGCCATGGGCGGCGCGGTTGGCGGACGCGGCGGCCCTGGCCTCGGCCCTGGCCCTGTCCTTGCGCACCCGGTTCAGGTTCACGACCTCGCCCATGACGCCTCCGTTATGCAACCGGCCCGGAGGCCGACGGGTTTTCCCGACATCATCAACGTCAGGAGATCCCCATGGTAGACCTCTCGCTGCTCCGTGAAAGCCTCGAAGTCGTCGGTTCCGACGGCGGTCATGTCGGCCGCGTCGATCATGTCCACGGCGACCAGATCGAACTGGCCAAGCTCGACCTCGGCTCGGGCTTCAAACACCACATGATCCCGGTCAGCTGGGTCGACCACGTCGACGCCCACGTCCACCTCAACGTCACCAAGGACGAGGCCAAGGCGCGCTGGACGGAGAAGTCGTAGGGTCCGCTCTGGACTGCAAGAGGCTCCGTCTTGGCCGGTGGAGCCTTTTCCGTGTTCTAGGCCGCCGGGCGAGCCGGGGTTGGTCAGGCCGCCAGCCTGATCGCGTTGGTCAACCTGCGGAACCAGGCTTCCGTTTCGGCCGCCTGTCTGCGGAACGCTGCGTTGACCGGTTCAACGCCGTGCTTCCCGCCGTCGAAGAACAGCACGACGTATTCCTCGTCTTCCTCGTCCCCCTCCTTCAGGAGGAACCTCAGGCCCAGCCATCGAATCCGCTCGGGCAGATCGGCGGGAGTACGGTCGGAGACCGGGGGCGGGTCCGGGTCGCTGGCGCGGTCCGCCCGCACCAGCACCACATCGTCCCGAACGCCCTCGATGGCCAGCACCTCGCACATGGGTAATAGGCGTTCCTCGCCCGGCCCACGCAGAACGACCCGCAGCCCGTCTCCGCTGAGACCCACATAGCTCCCGTTGGCGGGCGAGACGAAGATGTCCTCGATGCCGTGCGCCTCACGCACGCGGACCCGGATCGCCGCCGCCTGCTCCCGGATCGCCTTGTCGCGATTCATCGACCGCACTGACACCCAGAGGACGAAGGCCGCGAAGCCGACGATCACCAACATCGTCATGAGGGATGGATATCCTTCACTTCCGTCACCCCGGCGAGATAATCTTCTCCGGCCGCACCCATTCGTCGAACTCCGCATCGGTCAGATAGCCGCCGCCGACCGCCTCCTCGCGCAGGGTGGTGCCGTTCCTGTGCGCCGTCTTGGCGATCTTCGCACAGGCGTCGTAGCCCAGCTTGCCGTTCAGGGCCGTCACCAGCATCAGGCTGTTCTCCAGCCCGCGCTTGATGTTGTCCTCGCGCGGCTCGATGCCGACCACGCAGTTGTCGGTGAAGCTCACCGCCGCGTCGGCCATCAGCCGCACCGACTGCAGGAAGTTGTAGGCCATCACCGGGTTGAAGACGTTCAGCTCGAAATGCCCCTGTGAGCCGGCGAAGGTCAGGGCGGCGTGGTTGCCGAACACCTGCACGCAGACCTGGGTCAGGGCCTCCGACTGGGTCGGATTGACCTTGCCCGGCATGATCGACGACCCCGGCTCATTCTCCGGCAGGGCCAGTTCGCCCAGGCCGGACCGAGGGCCCGAACCGAGGAAGCGGATGTCGTTGGCGATCTTGAACAGGCTCGCGGCGACCGTGTTGATGGCCCCGTGGCTGAACACCATGGCGTCATGCGCCGCCAGCGCCTCGAACTTGTTCGGCGCGCTGGTGAAGGGCAGGCCGGTGATCGCCGCGATCCGCTCGGCGACCTGTTCGGCGCAGCCGACGGGCGCGTTCAGCCCGGTGCCCACCGCCGTGCCGCCCTGGGCCAGCTCCATCAGTTTCGGCAGGGTCTGCTCGATCCGCTCGATGCCGTTGGCGACCTGTTGCGCATAGCCGCCGAACTCCTGGCCCAGCGTCAGCGGCGTGGCGTCCTGGGTATGGGTCCGGCCGATCTTGATGATGCCCTGCCAGGCGTCCGACTTGGCCTTAAGCGCCGCGTGCAGATGCGTCAGCGCCGGGATCAGCGTCCTGACCACCTGTTCGGCGCAGGCCACATGCATGGCCGTCGGATAGGTGTCGTTCGACGACTGGCTCATGTTGACGTGGTCGTTCGGGTGGACCGGCGTCTTCGACCCCATCTCGCCGCCGAGCATCTCGATCGCCCGGTTCGAGATCACCTCGTTGGCGTTCATGTTCGACTGGGTGCCCGACCCGGTCTGCCAGACCACCAGCGGGAAATGGTCGTTGAGCTTGCCTTCGATGACCTCGTCGGCCGCCTTGACGATGGTCTCGCCGATCTTCGGATCCAGCTTGCCCAGCGCCATATTGGTCTCGGCCGCGGCCCGCTTGACGACGCCCAGCGCCCGCACGATCGGCAGCGGCTGCGTCTCCAGACCAATCCGGAAATTGCCCAGCGACAGCTGCGCCTGCGACCCCCCGTAGAGGTCGGCGCCGACCTCGAGCGGACCGACGGGGGAGATGGAGGAAAGGCGGTGGATGCAGTCCTCAT
>JAAXIW010000185.1 GCA_012270135.1 Brevundimonas sp.
GATGTAGACCCTGTCGACTCTGCCACAGCGAATTCCGGCGCCGACCCTGTCGACTCCGCCATACCGTTTTTTCGGGTCGACCCGGGTGGAACCGGCCTCAGGCCAGTTCCACCGCCATGGCCACGGCCTCGCCGCCGCCGATGCACAGGCTGGCCACGCCCTTCTTGCCGCCCCGCGCCTGCAAGGCCCCCAGCAGGGTGGCCAGAACCCGGGCGCCCGAAGCCCCGATCGGATGGCCCAGGGCCGTGGCCCCGCCGTTCACGTTGAGCTTGCTGTGCTCGATGCCCAGCTCCTGCATGGCGATCATCGGCACCACGGCGAAGGCCTCGTTGATCTCCCACAGGTCGACGTCCTCGGCGGACCAGCCGGCCTTGTTCAGCGCCTTCTGCATCGCCGGCACCGGGGCGGTGGTGAACAGCCCGGGCTCATGGGCGTGGGCCGAATGGCTGACGATCCGCGCCACGATCGGCAGGCCCAGGGCCTTCGCCACGCTCTCGCGGGTCATCACCACGGCCGCCGCCCCGTCGGAGATCGAGGCCGAGGACGCCGCCGTGATCGTCCCGTCCTTGGCGAAGGCCGGCTTCAGATTCGGGATCTTCTCCGGCATCGCCTTGCCGGGCTGTTCGTCCTCGCTGACCGTCTCCGTCCCCTTGCGGGTGGTCACCTCGACCGGGGTGATCTCGGCCTTGAAGGCGCCCGAAGAGATGGCGTTGCGGGCCCGGGTCAGGCTCTCGATCGCATAGGCGTCCTGGGCCTCGCGGCTGAACTGATAGGTCCCGGCCGTGTCCTCGGCGAAAGAGCCCATCGGCTTGCCGGGCGTATAGGCGTCCTCCAGCCCGTCCATCATCATCGAATCGACGATGACGTCATGGCCGATCCGCGCCCCGCCGCGGTGCTTGTTCATCAGATACGGCGCGCCGGTCATGCTCTCCATGCCGCCGGCCACGATCACGTCGGCGCTGCCCGCAGTCAGCGCATCCGAGGCCATCATCACCGCCTGCAGACCCGAGCCGCACATCTTGTTGACCGTGGTCGCCTCGACATGACGGCCCAGACCGGCGCTGATCGCCGCCTGCCGCGCCGGGGCCTGGCCCAGTCCCGCCGGCAGGACGCAGCCCATGTAGATCTGCTCGATCTTCTCCGGATCGACGCCGGCCCGCTCGACCGCCGCCTTCACCGCCGCCGCGCCCAGCTCGGTCGCCTTGACGCCCGACAGCGCGCCCTGGAAGCCGCCCATCGGCGTGCGGGCGAAGGAGCAGATGACGATAGGATCGGACATGACGGTACCTTGGGAGGGTCTTGGAAATCGGGGGCTGGATGGTCTTTTTGAGGAGGGGGCGCAAGCCCTGCGGGCTCAGGCCGCCTCTTCGCCGGCCCGCTCGCGCGGCATCATCTCGCCGACGGTCGGGCAGTCGGCGGCCAGGTTCAGCCGGATGTCGCGCGGCCGGACGATCTCGTTGCAGTGGCCGCAGGCGATGCGCGGCGCCAGATCGTGGCCACAGGTCTTGTGGACCATCAGGACGCCGGCGTCGGCCTCGCCATAGACATGCTTCGCCCCCCAGCCGTGCAGGGTCACCAGAACCCCGTACAGATCTTTCCCCTTGGCCGTCAGGACGTATTCGTTCCGGGGCGGGCGCTCCGAATACAGTCGCGGCTCCAGCACCCCGTGCTGCACCAGCGACTTCAGCCGCGCCGCCAGCACGTTGCGCGCCACGCCCAACCGCTCCTGCCACTGCTCGAACCGGCTGACCCCGTTGAAGGCGTCCCGGATGACCAGCAGCGTCCACGGATCGCCGATCACCTCCAGCGTCGCGGCGATCGAACAGCTCTGGCGAGAATAGTCTGCGGTGCGTCCCATGTCCGGAAAGTGACCCCGCGTCAGCCTTTTGGCAAGAGGGTTGCCAATCTAAACGGACTGGGTCAGTCTCGTTTCGCTACGGACACGTTTCGGCCCCGGTCGTGCGTATCCTGATCCCTCGACCCTTGGGCGGAACGCTTCGGCCTTCCGCCCCTCTTTTGCTTGCGATATCGCCCGATCATGACCCAAACGCTCGCCGAGGCCCTGACCCTGACGGACGACGGCGCGGGCGGCCTGACGGCCCGGCTCGACGGCGGCTTCTCCAACGCCCCCCAGGCCGCACCGCAGGCGCGCGGCGCCCCCTTCGGCGGCCTGATGGCGGCGCTCGCCGCCGGGTCCATGCGCCAGGGACTGGGTATCGAGACGCCGCTCCAGACCCTGACCGTCCAGTATCTTGCGGCCGCCCGCTTCGAGGACATCACCTTTCGGCCGACCCTCGACCGCGGCGGTCGAAACGTCACCTACGCCTCGGTGACCGGCGGCCAGGCCGACCGACACGCAATCCAGGCGCTCGGAACCTTCGGCCGCGACGTCGCCGGCCCGGTCCTGACGCCTCTGGCCGTTTCACCCGGCCGGCCCGAAGACCTCGACCGCACGCCGTTAGACTCCGGCTTCGGCCCCTGGTTCACCCGCCACATCGAGCACCGCTTCACCGACGGGCCGAAGCTGTTTGGCCAGAACGCGGGTCGCAAGCCGGAACTCGGCTGCTGGATGCGGACCATTGACGCCGCCCCGCTCGACGAGGCCCGGCTTCTGTTCCTGCTCGACGGCCTCTACCCGACCTACTTCACGGCCTTTCCCGGGCCGCCGGTCATCTCGGCCAGCGTCGACCTGCGCGCGGACCTGCTGACCGCCATCACTCCGGACCTTTCGCCCGAGGGCTGGGCGTACTTTCACTTCACCAGCCGGGACGTCGGCGGAGGTTGGGCTGTCGAGGACGGGGTCGCCCACGCCCCCGACGGCCGCCCCATCGCCCTTGTCCGCCAACGCCGGAAGCTGATGCCGACGCGCTCCACCTGAACCGGCGGCCGGCTTTCAGGCGACCGGCGTGGTGGTCCGGATAAATCCGCCGCCGAGCAGGCGGTCCGGGTCGCCCGGATCATACAGGGCGCAGGCCTGGCCGGGGGCCACGCCTTCCTCGCCGGCGTCGAAGGTCACCGCCACCGCGCCATCGACCATCCCCAGGCGAGCCGGCGAGGGCGGGCGTGTCGAGCGAACGCGAGCCAGGACCAGGACTCCGGCCGCTGCCGCCGCCTCGACCGACGGCTCGTCGCCCAGCCAGTTGGTCTCGTCGAGGGTCAGGGCCGCGGTGAGTAGTGCTTCGCGCGGACCGACGATGACATGACGCCGGGCGGGGTCCAGCTTGGTCACGAACAGCGGTTCGCCCACGGCGACATTGAGGCCGCGCCTCTGACCGATCGTGTAATCGGTGATCCCCCAGTGCGATCCCAGCACCCGGCCATCCATATGCACGATTTCGCCAGCTTCCCGGCCCTCGGGGCGCAGCTTGTCGATCAGGGTCCGGTAGTCGCCGTTGGGTACGAAGCAGATGTCCTGACTGTCCGGCTTGGCAGCGATGCTCAGACCCAGTTCGGCCGCTACACCGCGCACCTGCGGCTTCTCGAGGTCGGCCAGTGGGAAGCGCAGGTAGCCGAGCTGTTCGGCCGTGGTGGCGAACAGGAAATAGGACTGGTCGCGCGAATGATCGACCGCCTTGCGCATCTGCGGGCGGCCATTCACGACCGACCGGCGAACATAGTGGCCGGTGGCCATGGCTTCGGCGCCGAGATCGCGGGCGACGTCCAGCAGATCGCGGAACTTGACGGTCTGATTGCACCGGATGCACGGCACCGGCGTCTGCCCCGCCAGATAGCTGTCGGCGAACTGATCGATCACCGCGTCCCGGAACCGGCTTTCGTAGTCCAGCACATAGTGCGGGATGCCCAGGGTCTCAGCGGCCAGCCTGGCGTCGTGGATGTCCTGTCCGGCGCAGCAGGCGCCCTTCTTCTTGAGCGCCGCGCCGTGATCGTAGAGCTGCAGCGTCACGCCGACGACGTCGTAGCCGGCCTTGTGCAGCAGAGCTGCGACCACGGTGGAGTCAACGCCGCCCGACATCGCCGCAACGACCCGAGAGCCAGCCGGCAGGCCAACGGCCGCGCGCGCTGCCTCGATCGCCGCGTCCATTTCGACACGGGCGATGTTCGGGACCGGGCAGATGTCTTCTGCGAGCGTCATGGCGCGCTATCTAGTGCGAAAGCGGCGCGATTTCGAGGCCATCCGCAATTCAGCGGCCGGAACGACAACGGCCGCCCCCGTCGCCGGGAGCGGCCGTCGTACCTTCGGGGAGTTGGCTTAGCTGCCGCGGCCGTAGTGCTGGATACGGGTCGTGCGCAGACCCTGCATGCCCCACTTGTCGATCGCCTTCTGCCAGGCGAGGAATTCCTCGGCGGTCAGACGATAGCGCGCCAGGGCGTCGTCTAGGCTGATCAGTCCGCCGCGCACGGCGGCCACGACCTCGGCCTTGCGGCGGATCACCCAGCGGTCCGTATTGGCCGGCGGAAGATCATGCAGGGTCAGGGGCGTGCCCGTCGGGCCGACCACGTACTGTTCGCCTTGATTGTTAAGGCGTCGCTCTTGCAACATGGGCTTATGCCTCATTGACCACCATCACTAAGGCTGAACCGTAGCGGTCGGCGGCTAAGGGCCATTTAAGCGTCGTGGTGAAGGAAAGCCTAAAATGACCTCCCTCCACCCCCTCAATACTGAACAAAGACTTCATTGAAGTTTACGACCTCTTACCCGGAGATCAGCGTTTGATGCTGATGAGCTCGGCCAGCATCTCGTCTGCCGTGGTGATGATTTTCGATGAGGCGGAGTAGGCGCGCTGGGTGGTGATCAGGCCTGTGAACTCGGCCGAAAGGTCGACCGTGGACGCCTCCAGCTGGGACGAGCCGATGGTGCCTGCCCCGCCCGTCCCGGCCGCTTTCAGATTGTAGGTGCCCGATCCCTGGCTGACCCGGAAGGCGTTGCCCGAAGACTCAAGCAGGGCGTCGGGACTGGGGAAGGTCGCCAGCGCGATCTGGGCGATGCGCCGGGTCACGCCATTGTCGAAGATGGCGGTTACGAAGCCGGTGTCGTCGATCTTCACTTCAGACAGGTTGCCGAAGGCGGTGCCGTTGGTCAGCACGGCCTGAACCACCGAAGCGCTGTCGTACTGGGTCAAGCCGCCAGCCGAGGCGCTCAGATCGAAGGTGAGCGTCTGGTCGTCGATGCCGAGTCCGGCGGCCCAGTTGAATTCACCGGCGGCCGGAGCGGCGCTGTCCGACGATCCGAAATTCAGGGTGGCGGCGGTGGGATCCGGGAACAGGGACGCCGCGCCGAGCGCCTGCATGGCCGTCACGTCCAGTCGACCGTCCTGGGTGAAGGCGACGAGCCCGGTCTTGAGCTGGCCGTTGGACAGGCCCGCGCCTGTGACGATGTCGGAAGCCGGGACAGCCCGGATCTCGGCGTACCACTGGTTCGGGACAGTGCTCTTCAGGAACGAAAGGGCGATGGTCCGCTGGCCGCCCTTTGAGTCGGAAACCGGGATGGTCAGTTCGAAGTCCGGCTTCACGCCGTCGCCGGTCTCGGGATTCCACATGGCCATCGAGTTGGTGGCGGGGTCGTAGGCGTTGGCGCCCGGCGGGACGGCCGCGGCGTCCGTGGCCTCGGCCGAAACGGCCTGGCTGGATTTGATATTGGCGTTCAGTTGCACCCGCGTCGTCGGTTCAGCGGTGCCGCCCACCGATCCGACGTTGATGGTCCGGAGCCGGTTCAGATCAGACGGATCGGCGTTGATGTTGCCATCGGCGTCGACCGGCCAGCCCTGCAGGTAAAGGCCGGCGGTGTTCTTCAGATAGCCGAGGTTGTCGACCCGGAAGGCGCCGGCGCGGGTGAACAGGCGGGCGTCCGTGACCTGCAGGTTTTCAGGTTTCTCGGTGACGACGAAAAAGCCCTGACCGGCGATGCCGAGATCGGTGTTGGAGGTGGTCCGCTGCAGCTGCCCGGCCTGGCCGGTGTAGTGGCGGGCGCTCGCGAGAGTGCCTCCGGCCGAATAGCCGGCGCCCTGAACCTGGCTGTTGATTACGGTCTGGAACTCGGCGGCGGTGCGCTTGTATCCGACCGTGTTCACGTTCGCGATATTCTGGGAGATCGCCGCAAGGGCGGCGGAGTTGGCGGTCAGGCCGGACACGCCGGCCAGAAGTGCGCTGTTGATGCTCATGGCGCGGGGCTCCTTACGAGAACAGTTTCAAGGGGTTGAGCGACGAGGCGATCGAGGCCAGCAGGCTCTCGTCCCCATCGTCGTTGGCGGCGGGAGGCGTCGCGGCGGTGCGGGCTTCTTCCAGTGCGATCACGCTGGACATCGGCAGGATCGAATTCCCGACCGTCAGGAAGACTTCCCCGTCGTACATCTCGACGCCGGTGATGCGGCCCTTGGTCAGAACCTGGGCGTTGATGGCGCCACCGGCGGAATCCTTGGCCGTGATCCTCAGCGAGTAAACCTCGCCGTCCTGGCCGTCGTTGCCGCTGGTGGCTTTGCCGTCCCATGTGAATTCATGGACGCCGGTGGTCTTGCTAGGGGCGTCGCCGGACCAGATCACCTTGCCGGTTCCGTCCACGACCTCCAGCTTCACGGAGGCGGCATTCGAAGCGACTTCGTAGCTCCACTGCGCCTCGCCATCCGTGAACTTGGTCGCCGACCAGGCCGCTGTCGCATCCTTGCCGATGTAGTTGGCGGCGCTCGCCAGACCTCCACCGCCCTGGGCCGATACGAGGCTCTTGAGCAGTTCATTGGTCAGCAACTGCTGCTCGACGCCGGCCATCTGGGTGAGCTGGGCGGTGAACTGGTTGGAATCGACCGGCGACAGCGGATCCTGGTTCTTCAGCTGCGACGTCAGCAGCGCCAGGAAGGTCTCGAAATTCGAGGCCAGCATGGCGGAGCCGCTGTTGATCCGTTGGGTCGCATTGTTGGTGGTGGTGACGGCGTCAACCATCGGTCAGACCTTCATGTCCACGCCCGAGGGCGAGAGAGAGAGCGCCAGCCATTGCGGCGGCTGGGCCACGTCGACTTCAGTCTTCAGGCGCGCGGCGGCGGCGAAGGCGCGGTTCTGGCCCTGACGGGCGTCCTGCCCCCGGTCGAAGGCGCTGGAGCCGCTGTCCCGTTCAGCAAATTCGAAGGCGTCGTCAGCGAGCTCGAAGCCGGCGGCCTCGAGTTGCCGCCGCAAGTCGTCGACCCGGCCGCGCAGGTCAGTGGCGGCGGCCGGATTGTCGAATGCCAACCGGGCGGCCAGCCGCCCCTCGGCGTCGATGTCGAGCTTGATGTCGACCCGGCCCAGCTCGGCCGGTCGCAGCGCGATCTCGAACCGGGTCGAACGGCCTTCAAGCCTGCGCTGGATTTGAGCGGCGATCTGGGCCGTGGCGTCGATGGAGGCGCGCGAGAGGGTGGAAAGGTTGTGGTCCCGAGCAGGGGGCGCGGCCTCGTTCGCTCCCGCCGCCGCACTGGCGACCGCGGAGGCCTCGTCCGGCGCTGCTGTTGCTGGGCGGTCCGGCTGCGGGACAGCAGGCGCCTGGGTCACCTGCGGAGTCGGCTTCGCGGGCTGGTCCGCCGGGGCGGTGGCCGGCGAGGTCGTCGGAACCATCGTTTTCGCGTCCGTCGCGGAGGGCGAAGGGGCGGTCCGGGCTTCGTCCAGCGGCTTCGAGGTGCGTTCGGCCAAGGCTCTCAGCGGCGGCGGAACCGGTTGAAGGGAATGGGTCTGCGGATGACCGGCGCCGGGGCGGACCGCGCCGCCGGCGACCTCCGCAGCATCGTCCACGGCCGTCACCGGGGGGGCGACCTCGGCGGGATCCAATCCAGGCAAAACCTGCGGCCGGGCCGCCTTCCCGCCGATCGCACCGGGCAGAACCTGTGGGCCGAGTCCCTTGGCGGCTCCACCGTCCGGCAGGACCAGCGGTTCCGGCCCCTTTTCTGGCGGCGTATCCGGAGGCACCGACGGCGGGTGGTACGTTGCTACCCCTGATGCGGGCTGAAAGAGCGGTGCTGCGGGCTGCGTGGGCGGTTGGGGCTACGTGGGCTGGGGATCGTGCTGACGCTGCTGCCTCTCCTAGCCGCAGCGGCCTTCGTTTTACCCTTTTTCTGCGGCGACATGTCAGATCGCGGAGAAGAAGGGGAAGCAACTGAACTTTCCTCAGC